>NZ_JAEQDD010000028.1:0-44568 GCF_020737885.1 Microcoleus sp. PH2017_34_RAT_O_A
GCCTGTGACGGGTACGAACAGCATGAAGAAGTGCAACCAACGTTTGTTGGAGAACGCAATTCCGAAGATTTGCGACCAAAAACGGTTAGCTGTAACCATTGAATAGGTTTCTTCGGACTGAGTTGGGTTAAAAGCTGGGAAAGTGTTAGCACCTTCGCCATCTTCAAACAGGGTGTTTTCCACGGTGGCACCGTGGATAGCGCACAGCAGCGCACCGCCCAAGATGCCTGCAACGCCCATCATGTGGAAGGGGTTGAGCGTCCAGTTGTGGAAGCCTTGCAGGAATAGCAGGAAGCGGAAAATTGCTGCGACGCCGAAGCTGGGTGCGAAGAACCAGCCTGATTGACCCAAGGGGTAGAGCAGGAACACCGACACAAACACGGCGATGGGGCCTGTGAATGCGAGGGCGTTGTAGGGACGGATGCCGACTAAACGGGCGATTTCGATCTGACGCAGGCAGAAGCCGATCAGTGCGAAGGCGCCGTGGAGGGCGACAAATGCCCACAGGCCACCGAGTTGGAACCAGCGGGTGAAGTCCCACTGTGCTTCGGGGCCCCACAGGAACAGCAGGGAGTGTCCGAGGCTGTTGGCTGGGGTGGAGACTGCTACGGTGAGGAAGTTGGCTCCTTCGAGGTAGGAACTTGCCAAACCGTGGGTGTACCAAGAGGTAACGAAGGTGGTGCCGGTTAACCAGCCACCGATTGCCATGTAAGCGCAGGGGAATAGCAGGATGCCAGACCAGCCTACGAAGACGAAACGATCGCGCTTGAGCCAGTCGTCGAGTACATCAAAGATGCCTCTTTCGTTCTCGGCGCGTCCGACTGCGATTGTCATTACGCTAATCTCCAAATAGATATAATTACGACGGATTTGTCTCTAGTCATTATTGCCCAAATGTTGATCTGCTTAACAGAAAATGGGTTGAATTATGAACAGAGTTTACTTTTCTTTACCGTATTTAAGATTATAGGGGTAATTCTTTACAATGGCAAGCATTTCTTCAAGAAGTTCGGGATCTTGACTGGTTCGGGAAGTCCTCTAAGTTCTCGAATAAACCCGGAATCCTTGCCGGCACGGGGACAGCGCCCTTACAGCAAGCGATGTTTTTTACCGCAATACTTTGTTACAGCCCGTCGGAAAAGTAAAAAACCGGGTTTTTTGAGTCTTGATGCGTAAGTCCTGTCCTAAGTCCTGTCCTATATATATACTGAGGGTAGAGTTCCAAACTTAGGTTTTTAAGACTATATGTTCAGCATTGACATGATTGTGAAGAACACGCCCGTCTCGCTGTCGGTGCAGCGGAAATCGGTGGAGGACGCTGAGGCTGTTTACCAGCAGGTTTTAGAGGCAATGCGTAACTCCCAACCGCAAATTTTGGAACTTACTTGTGAGAAAAATACTGAGAAAAAGGTAGCTGTTCTCAGCAGCGAGATTTCTGGGGTGGTGATTTCTCAGAAATCGGGAAGTGCTTCTACGGGAAGAGCACCGGGTTTTGTTTCGATGACTTTGGCAGAATGAGGGCTGGGGGTGTGGGCGCCGATATGGGCCAGTCAGCGGTTGCTGTGCGGGATTTGGGTTTTTGCTGGCCGTCGGGCGATCGAGTTTTGCAAGGTTGCTCTCTGGATGTACCCAAGGGTGAGTTTTGGATGCTTTTGGGTACTAACGGTAGCGGCAAATCTACGCTGCTGAGGCTGATGGCTGGGCTGCTGCACCCCCAATCGGGCGAAATTGATCTGGGCGGGCGCGTGGGTTTTGTGTTCCAAAATCCCGATCACCAGTTGGTAATGCCGACGGTGGGTGCGGATGTGGCTTTTGGTTTGGTTGAGGAAAGGCTTTCTAATCTTCAGGTGCGCCAGAGGGTGGCTGAGGCTTTGGAGGCGGTGAATTTGCTGGATTTACAACGGCGGCCGATTTATGCTTTGAGTGGGGGCCAGAAGCAGCGGATTGCTTTGGCTGGGGCGATCGCCCGTCATTGCGAAATTTTGCTGTTGGATGAACCTACGGCTTTGTTAGATCCTGATTCTCAGTTGGATTTGGTGGCGGCGGTGCAGCGGTTGGTGAAAAATCGCGGGATTACGGCTTTGTGGGTGACTCACCGTTTGGATGAGTTGAATTATTGTGATGGGGCTTTTTTGTTGGAAAAAGGCCAGGTTGTCGATCGGGGAGATCCGGCGCGTTTGAAGCAGCGGTTGATGCAAAGCCAAGATGTTTAGCGATCGAGCAATTTTAGAATATGGTGTCATTAGAATATGGTGTCATTGTTCTTGAAAATATGTTGTCATTGCGAGCGTCTTAGCGAAGCAATCTCTGGGCTCTGCGATTGCTTCGCTAAGAGCTCGCAATGACATTCAAGGACTCGCAATGATATTCAAGGACTCGCAATGACATTCATCGCAATCCTCGATCGCGCAACCAAGCGTCAGCCCAAATTGTATCAGCCTCTGACAGCGCTGGTATGACTTCCCAGTTACGATAATCTATCTTGAGATCGTAACTTGCTACGTCGTAAATTTCAGTGAATAACTCCTGTAAATTGATTACAGGTTCCGTATCACCCGATCGCAGTGGCAAAGGAAAAGCTGGCATCGGGTTCTGCACGTTAAAAGCGTACAAATCTGCTCTGGGGCGGCGATTTCCCCGACACACCAAAACGCTATAGTGACTTTCAATGTCATTACCAATAACTGGCATTTTTTCACCGCGCCGCAATAAATCTATTTCAATTAAATGAGTGCGGCTACCTAAAATCTCTTCTCGCTTTTTTTCGTACATTTGTCGTCCTTTTCCTGTGCGTTTATTGCTAGGCGAGAGAATTTCAATGAGGGTGATTAATTCTTGGTTTCCCCTTTCTCTAATTTCTAAATAGCCTTCCCGAACCTGGTATGGCATGGGAATATTCACTGTTAATGGTTGTGTTGGTGGATCTGCAACGGCTACGTTTGATGTTATTAATTCGGTTGTGGTTCTTGGCTGAATTACGTTTACATCAGGAATGCCAATTGATAAATTGTCGTCAGCGGTTTCATACATTCTCACTTCTACAGACACTAAATACTTAGGACGTAGTTGTGGAGATAACAATCTGGCAATTTCAATAATTAGCCAGTGGTGTAGGGCAGGCCAGAGTTCTGGATGCTCTAAATACGGATCCATACCGGGAAAGGGAGATGGCATTGATTTGACTCCTTGACTTAAGTCTATTTATAGTTTAGCAAGCTTTTTTGGGGCGCCAATGCTGTAAAAGATTAATCGATCGCACATCTGGCATTTATTGCAGTCCACCGGGAGTTTAAATCTCTGTCTCATGGTTAAAGTCCGTCGGGGGTTTAAACCCCCGTCTCATAGCTAAAGTCGTCCGTCGCCGACTGAAAATGCAAGAAATCGCAACTTCAATCTTTTTTTCAATCCTTTCTTTCTTTAGTCCACAAAGCGTGGACTTTAGCTATGAGGCAGAGGTTTAAACCCCTGCCGGAATATTGCAGCAACAAGTGCCGGAATGTGCCAACAAACGCCATATATAAGTTCGATCGTCCTAACGTTCGATCGACGACAATTGCATCGGAATTGGCACGCTGGTTTCATTTGCCGACAGCGCATTCACAAACACAATTGTATGGGAGACAGCGGGCATTAAGCGGCGGAGTGCATTAAGATAAGATTCCGCATCGGGGCGGCGGGCGAAACGGGCGACTGTTAACCGCTGACACTTGGGGAGGTGGCGAATTATGCACCAAGGTTGAAGTCGATCGCGATATGTGGGTTCTTTTGGTATCATAGGAAAATCCTTCCCACTTTTGTGGGTGGTGAATGAAAAGCGATCGCTCTAGATTTCTCAGGTCACGGGGCGATCGCTGTTAACTATTTATTTAAAGCTATGAGCATAGCTGCTGTCAAGCATAAATGGGATTAATTCGGTTGCGAGTTCGAGAATTCGCTGAGGAGAAGGGTTGGACGCTCAAAGAAGTCTCTGACAGAACGGGAATTCCCTACAGCACTGTTAAAAAATACGCCCAAGCTCCCAAAATGGCAACGGTGGACTATACGGCTTTGCAGAAACTGGCTGAAGTCTTCGATGTGATGGTGGAAGACTTGGTTGAGGTTTTGGAACGGTAAACTGATTTGTCAAGTGCAAGATGGGTCTAATTCGATTGCGGGTTCGAGAATTTGCTCAAGAGAAGGGTTGGACGTTGAAAGAAGTTTCTGAGCGATCGGGCATTCCTTACAGTACCGTTAGAAGCTATGCTCATTCTCCCAAACTGGCAACGGTAGACTATACGGCTTTAAACAAAATGGCTCGGGTGTTCGATATTGCGATCGAGGATTTGGTTGAGATATTAGAACAGTAAACTAATTTTTAGGTGGCAACGTGGAATTAATTCCGTTGCCAGTTATATAATTTGCTCAAGATAACTGTTCAATCTCCGATTCTTCAACTAAATTGATATTGTTTTATTCAGAATCAACACATTTTCCCTCTTCCCTCTGGGTGCATCTCAATGCAAGCGAATATATCCGTAGGGGCGAAGCATGACCGCAGTCAATATGGGATTATAACTAATAACTTATATGCGGTCATGCTTCTTCAGGCTTCAAAAACCAGATGCACCCTTCCCTCTCTTTAACCAAAACTTTTTCGGTTAACTATTTAATTTTTAATTTTTCTCTATCTCATTCAGCTTTTGGGCGACTAGCTTCCTGACTTATGTAAATATTTTCTGCAATTGGCATAGCATCTCTAGTCCATAGAGGTTGCATGATTTTTTATTGCAGACTAGGATAATGCAATAATGCGCGAATAGCTTCCAGTAGCACTTACGCACCATAGCCAGGTGTAAGTCAACGACAGCGGATTGCCCCTTATTTCACCCTATATGTAGGGGCTGTGCCTAAGTCCTGTTCAAGGAGATATTTAATGAATCGTAATAATTGGCGACTACCTGTAACTGGGCTGCGGTTTTTACTTTTTGTGCTGTTGGTGATGGGCATATTTTTTAGAGTTGTCAATATCGATCGCAAATTCTACTGGTTTGATGAAACTTACACTTCCTTGCGAGTGTCTGGCTACTCAGGGAAATCTGTTCAGGAGCAAGTATTCAATGGGCCAGCAGTCACTAGCCAAGATTTACTGAAATATCAGAGCATTAATAATAAAAATAACGAAATCGATACTATTAAGGGTTTAGCAGCAGAAGAAGGTCAACTGCCACCACTCTATTTTTTGATTGCGCGATTTTGGGCTAAATTGTTTGGAACTAGCGTTACAGCCATGAGAAGCTTGCCTGCTGTGATTAGTTTACTACAGTTTCCATGCGCTTATTGGCTCTGCCTGGAATTGTTTGAGTCTCCGATGGTGGGATGGGTAGCAATGGCATTGATATCGGTTTCGCCCATCCACGTGCTGTACGCTCAGGAAGCACGACCCTATTCTTTGTTGACTGTGTTAACTTTGCTATCCAGTGCAGTTTTGCTGCGGGCTATGCGACTTAAAACTAACCTGCAATGGGGAATTTATACAGCAATTACAGTAGTAAGTGTTTACACTCATCTTTATGGTTTACTTGTGTTGACAGCACATGGAATCTATCTACTTATAATTGAAAAAGTGCGATTGAGTAAAACCATTTTTTCTTATGCTATCGCCTTTGCAGTCACGCTAATCGCAGGTTTAATCTGGTATTTGACAATCATTTATTGCCGACCTCTGCACGCTAATCCAAGCCTGCTGCAACCAGAACCTAAAATAGCGTTGACATCTTTAATGGCAAGGTGGATCGGGAATAGTAGCAGGATTTTTTTTGATATAAATATTGATGCGATGAGCTCATTCAAAAAGATGCTCCCTGCGATTCCTGTGATTTTATTTTTATTACTTTTAGTGGGATATTCGATTTATTTTGTCTGCCGCCACACTTCCCAACCGATTTACGCTTTCATCTTGGCTTTGATTATTTTTACATCCGTGCCTCTGATGATGGGAGATTTAATTTTAGGTGGACGGCGGCTCTCAGGCTACGCTCGATATCTAATTCCTACTTATCTGGGTTTGCAGTTGGCTGTGGCTTATTTGCTGACTGCGAAAATTACTTCTTCTACTGTTAATACCTGGCGGCAGAAGTTTTGGCAGTTGGTTGCAATAGGAGTGTTTTCGGCTGGAGTCCTGTCTTGCACCCTGAGTTCTCAAGCAGAAGTTTGGTGGAATAAAGGTCTGGATCAAGGCAAATTCACTATTCCTATAGCCCGCATCGTAAATCAAGCTAATTCTCCGCTGTTGATTACTGATACTCCGATCGGTGAACTCATTCCTTTGAGCCGTCGGCTCGATCCGAAAGTGAAAATTCTGTGGGGAGATCGACTTAAGCTTGCTCAGCATCCTAAAAATTACAGCAATTTGTTTGCATTTCTTCCCAGTAAGGAACTCCAAGAGAGGCTTAAAAAAGAATATAAATACAAGTTAAAGCCTGTTTTTCTTAATTCAGAGGTGACTTACGATACGCGGCTTTGGGAACTTATTGATAAGTGAGTGGCTATGGCGCATCTAAGTGCAGTAATCTCAAATGCTGACTTTTTTCATGGGAATTCTCAGGGTATGGCAACTGTAGATTATACGGCTTTGGACAAGATGGCTCGTGGGTTTGAATTTGCGATCGACAATTTAGTCGAAATTCTGGAACAGTAAACTAATTTGTCGATCGCACATTTTGCACTTATTCCAACAGTCCGTCGGGGGTTTAAACCCCCGCCGGAATCTGGCAACAAATGCAAGATATCAGTTCGATCGCATTAAACTTCGATCGGCAATTGCATCGGAATTGGCACGCTGTTTTCATCTAACACAGACACCGCATTCACGAAAACAATTGTATGCGGGACTGCGGGCATTAAGCGGCGCAGTGCGTTTAGGTAAGATTCGGCATCGCGGCGACGGGCGAAGCGGGCGACTTTTAACCGCTGACACTTGGGGAGGTGGCGAATTAGATGCCAAGGTTGAAGTCGATCGCGATATGTCGGTTGTTTTGGTATCATAGGAGTATCCTTCCCACTTTTGTGGGTGGTGAATGAAAGGCGATCGCTCTTGATTTATCAGGTCTGAGGGCGATCGCTATTGACTGTATATTCATACAATTACGACTACTCGTAATTGTCAAGGGCCAAATGGGACGAATTAGACTGCGAGTTCGAGAACTTGCTCAAGAAAGGGGTTGGACTCTCAGGGAAGTCTCCAACAGAACAGGCATTCCATATACTACGATCGCCACCTATGCCAGTTCTCCGGGTATGGCAACTGTAGACTACACGGCATTGGACAAATTAGTCCGTGTATTTGAGATTCCGATCGAGGATTTAGTAGAAATTTTGGAATATTAAACTGATTTGTTAGCGGGAAAATGGGGTTAATTCGGTTGCGGGTTCGAGAACTAGCCCAAGAGAAGGGTTGGACGCTTAAAGAGGTTTCTGAGCGATCGGGCATTCCTTACAGTACCGTTAGAAGTTATGCCCATTCTCCCAAGTTGGCAACTGTCGATTATACGGCTTTGAACAAATTGGCCCGTGCGTTCGATATTGCGATCGAAGATTTGGTTGAGATTTTGGAGGAATAAACTGATTTGTCAGCGGGAATATGGGACGAATTAGGCTGCGAGTTCGGGAATTTGCTCAAGAAAAGGGTTGGAATCTGACAGAAGTCTCCAAAAGAACAGGTATTCCCTATAAAAACCCGCTATGGGAAGACCGTAACTTGCAATATAATTCAATCAACAGACTGAACAGAATTTTCTTCCAACCACTTCGCTAACGTATCCTGGGTTTCCCCATCAGATGCTAAGCGTTCCATTATACCCACAACTTCCATCTCAGGAACCTCAAGAGAATATCCATTTACTTCCAGGAAAGTTGCCATCACAGCAAACGCTGTTCTTTTATTTCCGTCAATAAAGGGGTGATTCTTTGTCAAGCCATAGCCATAGGCTGCTGCTAAATCAAACAAAGTCGGTTCACCATAGCCAAATAGATGCCTCGGTCTGGCTAAACTACCTGAGAGAAGATTGTCGTCTCTAATTCCCGGACTACCCCCATGCTGAGCAATTTGATCTGCATGAATGATTGTTGCTATTTCTTCTCCCATCCAAAATGGTTCGCTCATTTAGCAAGTTCCCGCAGCGCATTTTTATACTTTTCGCTGACTTTCCTATAAGCTTTCATTGCTTTATCGATTTGAGGATTGCAGGTAGTGAGTTGAATTCCATCAGGAGTTTCTGTGAGGAAAAGATTATCTCCCTCACCGATTTTGAGTTGTTGCAATACTTCTTCAGGCAGAGTTATGACTAAAGACTCTCCAACTTTTTGAATTTTGACCGCGTACATAGCATTACCTAAAAAGATTACTTACCTAATATAAACCTATTCGATCGCCCTCATTCCCAGAAACCGGGTTTTTTCCAGCATATTCGCCGCAGTGCAAAGACTCAGAAAAAACCCGGTTTCTCTGCCGCAACGCGTAAGTGTCGATCGCACTTAATTCCGCAAATCCTCAAAATCTCCAAAATCCTCAATTCCGGCACGAATTGCCAAAAGTGCGTGAAGCGTAGCTATCCCGCAGGGAATCGACCCTGCCAATCTTGATGAAAACCCGCTAGTTGATGCTAAAAATTGGGCGATCGCACTTATCAGAGCCTCAATTTCTTTTTCTAAGTTTTCCTGCAACTTCTGTTCCACTTCTAATTCAATTTGCGATCGAAGTTTAGCCTCAATTTCCCGTTCTAATGTTTGGCGTAATCGATATTCCTGTGCTTTTTCCCGTTGTTGTTGTTTTTCGCGATCGATTTCAACTCTTTGCTTAATTGCTTCCTCAGCGATGCGAATATTTTCTTCAATGGGTAAACCTTCAGGAGTAGTCATCGGCCCGTACCATGTCGCTTTTGAATCTGGGGGATTGCGACGACCAAAAAATATCCGAATCGCTTCATCATCATCCCGATGCGATAGGACATAAGCTTTTAATTCGGATCTGCTCATTTCATCAAAGTTCGGTTTCATCCAAAAACCTCCAAAATCCATTACTAGATACGATTACTTGCAGCTCATCACTTACGAAAATATATACTTCTCTGGTTCGAGCATTAAAACGGAATAGTTGAATATCTCGGTAGTAGCTAGAGAACATCTGGCAGACGCGCAGACAGGCTTGGGCTTGTTCGTCAGTAGGATTAATCGATCGTTCCTCAATTGTGACACAAACTTTAGAATATAATATAACTTACGCATAGGAACCCAGAAACCGGGTTTTTACGAGACTAATTCGCGACAGTGCAAAGACTCGGTAAAAACCCGGTTTCTTTGTCGGAGTGCATAAGTCCATGTGAAATAGTAGGTTACGCAACCTCTTCTAACTCAGGAATATGTTCAGCTTCATAGTTTTCAATTAAGACACTAATAACGTCCATCATCGAAGCAAGGGGATGGCTTTCATCCTCGCCGATTCGATCGATTAGACTATCTAGAAGCTCGACTAAATGCTCGTATTCTTCTTCCGTGCAAGGGACAAAAACCGTTTTAGCAATAGATGACCAAGCAGCAATTGTTCGATCGATATCAAGATTTTGCATCATTCTTTCCACCTCTCTTCATCATATTCTGCATGAGTTAATACAGCCCGAATGTAGACTTTGTTCCGATTGTAATGAATAGCAGCAATGAGTCGAACTTTATTTCCTCCTAGGTTGAATACAGTTAATTTCCCTACTCGATCGGCAGACGGAAATAGTTCGCGGAGTTCAACGAAGGTCGCAAATTCATTTTGTTTGACAAGTTTGTACCACTGAACCAAGGCATTTTGTGTATCTGGATGAAGTTTAGCAAACTCATTAAGCCGTTTGCGGGTAATTACGTGCATATTAATTTGCTCATGCCTCCTCCTCTTTAATTCTTGGCGTTTTACTCAGCATGACATATACGCTTTGTGTAATTCCAGTTTATCAAATTCCAGAAAAAAAGGGAGAAATTCTCACTCTCCCCTTCTCCCCGCGCCGGATACGGCATTGCCGTTTCCCTACTTCATCTCATATCCAAACAAATTCGGATCGACTTCACCCAAATTCAAATCAGCCAAACCATACTCAGCCCAACGCCGCTGAACCATCGCCGCCATATCCGGATCGGATTCCAAAGGTTTACCCCATTCGTGCTCGGTTTCTGGCGGCATCTTCGTAGTAGCATCAATCCCCATTCTGCCTCCCAAACCAAGTTTTTCACTAGCAAAATCTAACGTGTCAAAAGGCGTATTCGGCAAGATAAATACATCTCGAACTGGATCGACTTTAGAACTAATTGCCCATACTACTTGACGCGGGTCGCGAATGTTGATACTTTTATCGACAACAATCACAAACTTGGTGTAAGTAAACTGCGGCAATGCACTCCAAAATGCTAAAGCAGCTCTTCGCGCTTGACCGGGATAAGCTTTATCGATCGAGATAATTGCAGCTTTATAACTCAGCGCTTCCATTGGTAGGAAGAAATCGACAATTTCCGATACTTGTTGCCGCAAAATAGGAGTGTAAATGCGATTCAGCGCGATCGCCATCATAGCCTCTTCTTTCGGTGGCCGCCCGCTAAATGTCGTTAAATAAATCGGATCTTTGCGGTGCGTCATGCAGTTAAAGCGAACCAGCGGCGAATCTTCCACACCGCCGTAATAACCCATGTGGTCGCCAAAAGGCCCGTCGGGTAACACTTCCCCCGGTGTAATCGTTCCTTCTAACACGATTTCCGAGTCTGCGGGTACTTCCAAATCTACGGTTTTGCACTTCGCTAAACTTACGCCGGAACCGCCGTAAAGTCCGGCAAATAACCATTCGGATAAATCTACAGGAATCGGTGTTGCTGCTGCGAGGATGATTAAAGGATCGACTCCCAGGGCGATCGCAACTTCCAACTTTTTACCAGCTTGTGCAGCTTTCCGCAAGTGCCGCGCCCCGCCACGGACAGATAACCAGTGTACAGTCATCGTGTTTTTTGACTGCAACTGCAACCGATAAACGCCCACATTCGGCGTACCGGTTTCGCAATCCTTGGTAATTACCAAACCGAGGGTGATAATTTTGCCCGCATCTCCCGGATAGGGGCGAATCATCGGGATTTTGTTCAAATCGACGCCTTCTCCCTCAAATACCACTTGCTGACAAGCTGGGAAGAAGTCGCGGCCTGGTTTGGCTTTCACTACGTCGAACAGCACTTTGCCAAATTCGATCGCCTGGGAAATCTTTTTCGGCGGTTTGGGCTGTTGTAGCATACCTAATTTTTTGCCGAGTTCTTCAAGTTCGATCGGCTTTTCCATGTTCATCGCCCAGCAAACCCGTTCTTCCGTGCCCAACAGGTTAATGGCGACGGGGAATTCTGCCCCTTTGACGTTCTCAAACAGCAATCCGGGGCCGCCTTTGACTAGCATTTGATTGGAAATTTCGGCAATTTCGAGGTCGGAATCGACTAAAGCGCTGATCCGGCGCAGTTGTCCTCTGTCTTCTAGCAGTTTGAGGAAGCCTCGCAAGTCTCTAGCCATTTTTTTTAAGATTTGTTAACGTTATTTATTTATTATGATGGCCGTCGGGCTGTTTGGGATCGAGTCGCAAATGCGCGGAAAGTACGCACGGTGTCCCCAAACGGTAGCTATCCCGTCAGGAATTGTCCAAAGGTATGTAGTTGCGCTTCAGCGCTCTTTGATATAGAAAAGAGCGCTGAAGCGCAACTACATACCTAAAAATTAACCCGTATCAGAATGCCAGTTGCGTCCAGGATGGTCGAAATTTCAAATTTTGTGACATTGAACTGCGATCGACACCTAAGGTTAAGAAAATAATAAGGGCGATCGAAGAGCGATCCTCTTCCATGGCTTCGCTAACGCTACTTCCTAATCTTTTTAATCTAATGTTAACCAGAGATTAAGGAAAGATTATTGTTATTGCTCTCATTTTTGAATCATAAAAAGCTTAACCTAACTTTAATCATAATTTAAAACAAGCTTATTATAGTAGCTGTTTTTACTGGGAAATTCAGTCTATCCTAGGTCATAGATTTGCAAAGTCTGCTATCTAATTATTTAAGGACGAGGAGTTATGGTTTTCTTCACTAAAGGCTGGCGACGTGGCTTTATCGTTACCCTAGCAGTAGCAACATTTTCCCTAAGTTTGATTACTTCCGCTGTAGCTGCGGTAACATTAAACGGTTCGGGAGCAACTTTCCCTAAACCTTTGTACGATCGCTACTTCTCTCAGATGAGAAGCGCAAATCAAATTACTGTAAACTACGAAGGTACAGGATCCGGCGCTGGTATCAAAGCATTAATTGCAGGTACTGTGGATTTCGCAGGCAGCGACGCGCTGATGACTTCTGCACAAATCTCTCAGGTAAGCCGTGGCGTCATGGCAATTCCGACAGCCGGCGGCGCGGTTGCAGTTGTCTATAACTTGCCCGGAGTTAACAATGTCAGGCTGAGTGCCGATGCCATGAAAGGCATCTTTGAAGGCAAAATTACCCGCTGGAATGATGCGAAAATCGCAGGGATTTCTGGACAAGCTAAAAATTTGCCAAATACTGCCATTCGAGTAGTTGTGCGGGCAGACAGCAGCGGTACTAGCTTTATTTTTAGCAACCACTTGCAGGCTATTGGCAGCAGCATCAAGGGTGCCGCTCAACCGAGTTGGCCCGGTGGCCCCCTCAGCGGCCAAGGAAACCCCGGCGTAGCAGGTTTGGTGAAACAAACACCCGGTGCAATTGGCTACGTTCAAGATACTTTTGCTCGACAAAACAAGCTGCAAACAGCGTTTATTCAAAATAAAGCTGGCAGATTTGTAGATGCTAACTTGGCAGAAGCCGAAAAAGCTTTAGCAGGGGAAACATACCCGGCAGACTTCCGCTTGGTTGAAGGAAATCCTAATGATGGATATCCGATTGTTGGCTTGACTTGGTTGTTAATCTACAAACAGTATCCTGCTGCGAAAGCAGATGCTATTAAAAAGATGGTTAATTGGGTGATGACTACAGGTCAAGGTTTGAACAAACAATTAGAGTTTACCTCGATTCCGCAAGCTACAGCTCAAAAGGTGATTCAAACAGTGAATCAGAGTGTGGTTGCTAAAGGTTAATTCAAATATTTTCAGGGAGTTATGAGTTTTGAGTTAATTGTATGGCTCAAAACTCATACGTTGCATTTATTTAAGGTGCAGGCACTATGCTATCTATTTCATTAATCAAAGATTTCGCTGTTTACGCCATAACTTGGGTATGACCAATTCTTCAAAGAAACCGAAAAAATTGACTCAGAAGTCTGCTGGAATCACCACCCACCTAGACTTGACTGATACGAAGGGTGAAGGTTTATGGCTGGAGTCGGGATTTACAGGATTTGTATGGGCTTTTGCTATAGCCACGGCGGGTACGCTGTTCTGGATGAGCGAGATAATTTTTAAGGATGCTTGGCCGGCTATTAGCAAATTTGGATTGGAGTTTTTGTGGAATCCCAAATGGGATATCGGTGAGTTGCAGTTTGGGGCTCTGCCGTTTATTTACGGTACGGTAGTTAGTTCTGCGATCGCCATTATCATAGCAATTCCTCTAGGACTTGCAGTCGCGATCGTTACCAGCGAGAACTTTTTACCGGCTTGGGTGCGATCGCCCTTAGGATTCATGGTTGAATTAATCTCAGCCATTCCCAGCGTCATCGTTGGCCTGTGGGGCATCTTCGTCTTAATTCCCTTCCTGCTGCCTTTACAGCAGTCGCTGTTCAACAATTTTAGCTGGTTTCCCCTATTCAGCAGCGAACCTTTTGGGCCGGGAATGCTGCCCGCCGGCATACTTTTATCGATTATGATTTTGCCGACAGTCGCCGCCATCAGCCGCGATGTCTTGATGGCAGTTCCCGTAGATTTGCGAAGTGCTTCAATGTCACTGGGCGCTACCCGCTGGGAAACCATATTTAAGCTGTTATTACCAGCAGCAAGTTCGGGAATTATCGGAGCGACTATCTTAGCATTGGGACGCGCATTGGGCGAAACCATGGCAGTCACAATGGTAATCGGCAACTCGATTCAAATCAACCAATCTATATTAGCTCCCGGCTACTCAATCCCCGCTGTTTTAGCAAGTCAATTTCGGGAAGCTCAAGAAGAACTGCACATCGGCTCTTTAATGTATTTAGCCCTAATTCTATTTGTGATTACCCTATTGGTGAACGCAGTCGCAGTATTGCTGGTGCAGCTAATCGGCGTTAAGGGAGCTAAGAATTAACCATGACTCAAACACAAAAGTCCCACAATATTCTAGATGTAGAAATCAACAATTCGCTGTCGCTGAGCCGAAATTTGTTCAGCCGGGGAATGACAGTTATAGCATTCTCTCTCACAGGTCTGGCTCTGCTGCCTTTGTTCGCTATTTTGTACAAAATCTTGGGCGAGGGACTGACACATTTGAGTTGGGAAGTGCTAGTGTCTCTACCCGCACCCGTCGGAGTTGAAGACCAGCCCAACGGCTTTGCCAATGCGATTCTCGGCACAGCATTAATGGTAGGAATTGCCACATTATTGAGCGTGCCAATCGGCGTAATGACCGGAATATTTCTGTCAGAGTTTGGCAGAGACAATAAAGCTATAGCAAATACTATCCGCTTTATCACCGTCATTCTAAGTAGCGTTCCCTCAATTGTTGTCGGCGTGTTTGCTTACGCTTTAATTGTTGTGACAACTAAGTCATTCTCAGGATTGGCCGGCGGTTTCGCGCTGGGGATTATCATGCTGCCGGTTGTAGCGCTGACAACAGAACAAGCATTAAAATTAGTGCCTGCTTCTTACCGCCTCGCTTCTGCTGGTTTGGGAGGCGGACGCTTTCAAACAATGTTTCGGATTATTATTCCCTCAGCACTTCCAACTATTACCACAGGCATTTTACTCGCAGCTTCCCGCGCCGCCGGCGAAACTGCACCGCTAATCGTAACTGCCTTGTCCAGCCAATTTTGGCCTCCTTTAGTTGAGAAATTGGGCGAGATAGTTCAGTCTCCCGTCGGCGCAGAAACCATGGCAAAAATCCAAGAAATTCCCGAGACACTGCTAACTCCGACTCCTTCTATGTCTGTATTAATATACAGTTACGCCAGCTCTCCTTACAAGGAGCAGAACGAATTGGCGTGGACTGCTGCTTCTGTCCTTTTGGGTATGGTTTTGCTCACCAGCTTAGCTTCTCGTGCCGTCACTCGCAAACGCTTGCAAAATCGGTAAATTGCTTGAGAAGGAAGTTCGGCAACCGTATGGGATGTAATGTATTTAACGGATTAATGTTAGACAAGATTGCATTCATTCTCTTTCCTCTCTTCAAAATATCTGCGTTTATCTCTGTTTATCTGCCTTAAATCTGCGGTTTATGTATCAATATATCCGTGATTTACGAAACAAGTGCATAGATAGAACACCTAACTAAATAAAGCCATCAGGCCATATTCTGCATCTACTAAAAATCTACTGCTCACACTAGAAAAACTCCAAATAATGAAATCCAAAAGTAACTTAAAAGCTGAAAAATATAGCGACCAATTCCTCGAAGATACGACTCCTGAAATCGACCCCAATGCTATGCCAGCATTGCGGGTTCAGGACTTGAGCTTTTACTACGGCACTCACAAAGTTCTCGAAAATCTATCGATGAATATCCCTCACCCGCAAGTGACGGCGATTATCGGCCCTTCAGGTTGTGGCAAATCAACTTTTCTGAAAGCTCTCAACCGCATCGGCGAATTGGAGGGAAAAGTTCAAATCAAAGGCAGGGTTGAGTTTTTTGGACAGGATATTTACAGTCCTAAGGTAAATATTAATAGTTTGCGCCGCCAAATTGGCATGGTGTTTCAAAGACCGAATCCTTTTCCGCTGAGCATTTACGATAACATTGCTTACGGAGTCCGCATTTTTGGTCGAAAAAGCAAAGCAGAGTTAGACGAAATTGTGGAATCTGCCCTGAAAAGTGCGGCGCTTTGGGATGAGGTGAAAGATAATTTGAAGAAGTCGGCTCAGGGAATTTCGGGCGGACAGCAACAGCGACTTTGTATTGCTCGCGCTTTGGCTGTTAAACCGAAAATTTTACTGATGGATGAGCCTTGTTCTGCTCTCGATCCGATTTCTACTATGAAGATTGAGGAGTTGTTTCAAACTCTGCGGGAACAGTTAACTGTGGTGATTGTAACGCACAATATGCAGCAGGCGGCTCGGGTTTCTGATTATACGGCTTTCTTTAATACTGATGAAAGTCGCATCGGCCGCTTGGTGGAATTTGGGCCGACAAGCCGGATTTTCACTTCTGCCAGTAATTCTAGTACGAGGGATTACATTCAAGGTCGCTTCGGTTGATACTTAAATTGGAGCATCTCTGTTTTGGATGGGAGCATCTCATTTTTGTAAAAAGCATTTTTTATTATAGTGCTGTCCCCGCTCGCGTAGTGTAAAATACGCGAGCGGGGACAGCACTATAATAAATGCAAAACTGAGATGCTTCCGTTTTGCATTTTATAGTGCGAGTTCGCAATTTTTCGCTTGCTTTTATTATCTGGCAAGCATTTGCGAACTCACACTAAAAGAAAAAATACTTTTTGCAAAAGTGAGATGCAGTATACCCCTATTCTGGAAGCACTCCCGAAAAACAACAGGTTTCTCGGTACTTGTGCGGATATTCAACTAGCTGTAAATAGCTACAATTGATGTTATTGAAGCTCTCACTTCTCCTCGCTACTCCAAGACAACAGTAACCAATGGCCAGCTTGGTCGAGCAATTTAATTAGATTTTCAAACCTCCATTTACTTGTTGGACAACCAAACCTTAGCGCCACGGGCGGCATTTGCCACATCGCGGACTAAGGGTACGTAGTCATACCAGGCACTCGCATTGATGTCGCTGCGAGAACTGCGTTGCCAGCCTAAATTTGGTTCTGCAATCAGCGTCGTGATATCTGGGTTTTGGGCACGGAAGGTCGAATAGGCGCCGTCTACGTGCATGGGCCCGCCATCGGGATGTCCGCTGGGACGCTGTTGCACTTGTTCTAGAAAAGCTATCAGCCGATCGAGAATTTGTCCGTTTACACCATAGAAATGGGTGGTTTGAATCGCCCGAGTGTATGGTTTTAACAGCACTGCTGCTTCGGACGATCGCCCATTCGGATCTACCTTGGGTAAATTACTATCCGTCAAATAATGCCCCAAGTAGACCATCCCCCAATCCTGCCCTTGCAGTTGTTCGATTAACGCCGATTGCTGAGCGATTAGGGTTGGAGAAATTGCTAAATCATCTTCCATGACCAAAACGTTGGACAAGTTTTGCTGTCTGGCGTGTTTCAAAATGCTCAAGTGGCTCAGGAAGCAGCCCCACGCTCCGATACTAGGGAATTCACCCGCCGTCTCTGGACGACTCGCTGGGAAAATCTCAACACTATTAGTTGCCAAGGAAATCCCCACATTGGCAAGTTCCTTGGTAATGTCACGGCGGCGATCCTGGCGCTCTGGCAAATTCACCACGTAAGTCCGTTCAAAAAAATCCGTCAGTTTCATAAATTATGATTCTGTTAACCGTTACTATGATGTCGGACATCTTTACATATCCTAAACGCTAAGTACAAAATATCTTGTTCACCACAAGCGATCAACGGTGATTTCCTACATGATTCCCAAGTAAAATCACCACGACAATGCTGGAATGATGAGCTATTTTATACCAAGAATTAGGACGTTTAAAAGTTTTGCAGCCACCCAAATTGTTCGCAAGGCTTACAGATAACTATTAAGTTTGGTAACGAGCTATCCAGAAAGAAACTCGGTTTCCGAACCCCGCAGGAAAGTCCTGAACAATAAGCATGATGGTGTCTCCAGGCACATATTTGTATTAAACTAACCCTAGTGTAATTATGTCTCCCTCTCTGTTAAAGCGAGAATTAGGTGTTTTCGGTGCAACTCTCATGGGCCTCGGCTCGATTGTGGGCACGGGAGTATTTGTGAGTATCGGGATAGCTACGGAAATTGCGGGGCCGGGAGTGATTTGGGCTGTGACTGTTGCTGCTTTAGTTGCTGTTTGCAATGGTCTTAACAGCGCTCAGTTGGCGGCGAATCATCCTGTTAGCGGCGGTACTTATGAATATGGTTACAAATATCTCAATCCTTGGCTGGGTTTTACTGCCGGCTGGATGTTTCTTGTAGCTAAAACGGCTTCGGCTGCTACTGCTGCTTTGGGTTTTGCGGGGTATTTTTTAAGTGCACTTGGTGTAGCCGATCGCACTTATCTCATCCTAACGGCATTAATTGCCCTGGCCGCCCTAACTTTAATTGTCTTGACCGGCATCAGGCGATCGAATATCGCGAATACTGCCATAGTCTCAGTTACACTTTTATCTCTGACTGTCTTTATTGCTGCGGGTTTGCCAGAGGTCAGGTGGGAAATGCCGACGCTACAGAACGATAGCGCGATCGGCTCCATCCTCCACGCCACGGCCCTGATGTTTGTCGCCTACACCGGTTACGGTCGCATCGCCACCATGGGCGAGGAAGTGCGGGAACCGAGCAAAACCATTCCCAAAGCCATAATTTTCAGTTTAGTGCTGACAATGGTGCTTTACGTGGCGGTAGCGGTAGTTGTTGCAGGTGCGGGGGGAGCCGATAAATTGTCCCTGCAAGCAGCAACCACTGCTGCACCCTTGGAAGTCATCGCCCGCAGTTTTCCAATTCCCGGAGTTTCCCAACTGCTAGCCGTCGGCGCCATTACTGCCATGCTAGGAGTCTTGTTGAACTTAATTTTAGGCTTGTCGCGCGTGTGGCTGGCGATGGGGCGACGGTTGGATATGCCGAGAGTCCTGGCGCGTCTCAATCCTGCGGGGACAACTCCCTATGTGGCTGTCGTGGTTGTCGAAATTACGATCGCACTTTTAATCCTCATCGGCGATGTCAAAACCACTTGGTCGTTCAGTGCCTTTAGCGTTTTGATCTACTACGCTATCACCAACGCAGCCGCGCTACAACTGTCCCCCGCCGAAAGGCTTTACCCGCAATGGTTGGCTTGGGTGGGCTTGGCTTCATGTCTGTTTCTAGCTTTCTGGGTGGAGAGGCAAATTTGGTTGACAGGCTTGGGTTTAATTATCGCCGGTTTAATTTGGCGGGCGATCGTCCGGCTCCTAGCGAGAAACTAACACTATGATAGATTGAGACACCATCCCGCATTGTAGAGGGCCATGCCCGATCGAACTCCCTTACTGGCGACTCAAGAATCAGTCGCAGTCAGCGCCATCAGTCGTTATATCGCTCAAACACTAATATCCATCCAGGAAAAGCATCCCGAATGGATAGCTGAAAAATACAGGAAAACCCCCTGGGCCAAACCTGCTTTTCAGTCAGTTTTGATTGGAAAATTAACAAAAAATTTTAAAGTAGCCAGCGATACAGATTTGCTGCTGCTGACGGCAAAAAAATATCTCCAAATTCTGCTGGTTCCCGAATTCATCAATTCACCTCAATTCAGCAAATTATTTGCCAAAATTCAGCAGCTAGCCGTACCCCAAACACCACCAGCCCAATCACAAAACTCAGTTTCAGCAAAACCTCCAACTCCCACCGCCCACCAAACAAATTCGCTTCCTGTCGGCATTGCTATCTTGCTGCTAGATGTCGAAAACTTGCAACTCAACATCGAAACCGAAAAATTCCTCGAAGGAATTTCTCACTATCCCATCCAAATCAAAGTAGCCTTTGCCAACTGGCGCAGCATGGGCAAAAAAGATGCCGAATTTCACCAGCGCGGCTATCAACTGATTCACGTTCCCCCCGGCAAAGACAGCGCCGACTTGAAAATGGCAACAGTAGGCGCCTCAATTTTCGTACATTATCCCACAGCCAAGGAGATTTTTGTCTGTTCGTCCGATCGCGCCCTCACCCACCTCAGCAACACACTGCAAGCCCACGGACTAACCGTCTTTCAAGTCCGCAAGCAAATAGATAAAATCATAATTTTAAACAGCAAAACCGGACAAATGGAAACCTATTCCCTCGTAACAGTACCGGAAATTACACCTGTAGAACAATTAGTTATTCAGCTAAAAGAATTAATTAAAAAAGAGCAACAACGTACCTCATCTCAGTGGATAAAAATTTCTACACTTTCAGCTTTGTATCGGGAAAATTACGGCTTAGTCCTCAATCAAGTTGTTGCCAATCATTCCTTAGGTACTAAAACTAGGGATATATTTCTCAAATATCCCACAGATTTCGTTCTCCACAAACCCTCAGAAGCATCTCAAACTTATGTCACTCTTTTTGAAGTTAAATTATCGCCCCCACCCCCAATACTCAACAAAGAAAATCTCAATCACAACCAAGCAGCATCAGCAAGTTTGACAGATATCAATTCCTTAGAAGATTTGGAAAAAGCTCTGGTCAAAATAGTTGGCGACTTAACCGACAACTCTCCTCACAATTCTGTATTTCTCTCAAATGTTGGCAGCGAATTTCACAAACAATACGGCAAACAAATCACCCAAATAATTAAAGAGTTTAATCTCGGTAGAAAGTTTCCTAAATTTTTACAATCCTGCACTTCTCTCGAATTAAAAAAAACCGAAAAAGGTTGGCAAGTTTCCCTAAATTAATTATTGGTTATTGGTTATTGGTTATTTGTTATTTGTTTTCCATGCCCAATTGCCAATTCCCAATTCCCCATTCCCAATTCCCCATTCCCAATTCCCAATTCCCAATTCCCAATTCCCAATTGCCAATTGCCAATTGCCAATTCCCCATGCCCCATGCCCCATGCCCCATTCCCCATCCCTCCGCTTCGCTTCGCCCAATTCCCATAACTTGAGTTATCATACAATCTGGACGTAAAGAAATGTAAAGGGATATGCAGGACAAAGTTGTAGTTGTGGTGGGTGCGACTGGCGGCATCGGTTCAGCAGTAGCCCGAAAACTCGCCGACGCGGGTGCGACGCTAGTGCTCGCCGCCAGAGACAGCACCAAATTAGACGCTTTAGCCAGCGAAATTTCGACAACAGAGGTACTGTGTGTACCGACAGATATCACCGATTTGTCGCAAGTCGAGACGCTGATGCAGAAAGCTGCGGGGCATTTCGGGCAAATTGATGCCCTCGTAAACGCTGCCGGTGCGGGAATTCTCAAGCAGTGGAACAAGTTAGAACCCGCTGATTTAGATGCGATGCTTGACTTGAACTTGAAAGGCAGTTTTTACACATCTCAAGCAGCCGCAAATGTGATGAAAGACCGCAAATCCGGTCACATCTGCAATGTCATCGGGATTTTGGGCAAGCATTCGATGGCGATGGGAACGGCCTATTGTGCTTCAAAGTTTGGGGTAGTTGGTTTTAGCAAGTGCATGGCAGATGAGCTGCGACGCTACGGCATTAAGTTTACGCTATTCTATTTTGGTGGGGTGGATTCTCCGTTTTGGGATAATGTGAGTTTGAAGGTAGATAGGTCAAAAATGCTGAGTACCGAAACCGCTGCCAATGCAATTATGTTTGCTCTTGCTTCTGACCCGCAAGCTGTGCCACTAGAAATTAATATTCAGCCAGAAAGTCATTTGTTCTTTTAGTAATTTGTTTGGTGTTCCACACGCGAAAAATGAGTTTGTATGGTGCTTTCATAGCACTGATTTACCCAACTCGATACTTCCCAGATTTTAGAAAAAAGTTCAATCTTCGAGATTTATCTGTGGAGTAAATCTCATGGCTGATTCCTTCTAGTATCCCACAGACGATTTACCAGAAATAATTGGTTGAAAGCCTCTGGGTTTGGCGTAAAAATTAAAATTAGAGGATTCATTACTCCAATCTTCAGACTTTCATGTAGAGGTTGCCCTCTGGCTGTCCCAGGTCAACTGTCAACTGTCAACTGTCAACTGAATGAAGTAGTAGGGTGCGTCAGTCACTTCTGGTTCCCCACCTGAAAATTAGACTAATCGCTGACGCACCCTACAATATCGCAAGCGATCGCTCGTACTGTCCCAGGTCAACTGTCAACTGTCAACTGTCAAAGTCATCCCAAACACCGTCTTTCTTTTAAGTGCCGATGTATTTCTGCCTTCAGAGGGAGCTAAGATATTCAATTTTTGGGTTATTATTAAGCGATTAGACAAAAAAACAATGAAAAATCTCCATTTCTCAGTCTCTCCCTTGCCATTTAACCGTGAAAATCAGCCGATTTTCAACTTTTCACGTTCCATTTTCAATTATTGATTATGGAGTTTGACCGCATTCAGTTTTACGTTGAAAATGCTCGAGTATCCCGCGACTGGTTTGTCAGCCACTTAGGCTTTCAATCAATAGCAGGTTATGCCAACAGCGACACTCGCACTGAGGTTGTCAGCAGCGGCAATATATGTTTTGTTTTATCTTCGCCTCTGACACCCGCTAGTCCCGCTGCTACTTGGTTGGAGTTTCATCCTCCGGGGATTGCCGATGTGGGCTTTCGGGTTAAAAATATCGAATTAGCGATCGCTAGAGCGCAGGTGGCAGGTGCTAAAATCCTGAAACCGATTCAAGAAGATCTAAAGGCAGGAGGCGGTTTTAAACTCGCACAAATCTCTGGCTGGGGAGATTTAAGCCACACGCTTGTTGAGCGAATTGGCGAGAATTCACTGCTGCGTGCTTCTTCTGGGCCGCCACTGTTGACTCTGATCGATCATGTAGTGTTAAATGTTGAATCTGGCGATTTGTCAAGTGCGGTTAGTTGGTATCAAAAAATATTAGGTTTTGAGCCGCAGCAAAATTTTGATATTCAGACTGAGAAGTCTGCTTTGCGAAGCCAAGTTATGGTACACGCTGAAGGTGGGGTGCAATTCCCGATTAATGAACCGGCATCATCTAATTCTCAAATTCAAGAGTTTTTGAGTGCAAATCGAGGGCCGGGAATTCAGCACATGGCTTTGCAAACGGATCGCATTGTGCAGGTTGTTGCCGATTTGCGATCGCGCGGTTTGCCTTTTTTGCCAGTTCCTCCAACATATTACTCGCAATTGCGGCGGCGGCAAAACTATTTGCCCGCAGATTGGCAAGCAATTGCAGCTTCCGAAGTTTTGGCAGATTGGCAAGAAGATACTCCCGCTGCGATGCTGCTGCAAATCTTTACCCAGCCAATTTTTGCCGAACCGACTTTCTTTTTCGAGATTATTGAGCGTCGAGTTACTTTAGTTAATGACAAACTGGTGCAAGCTGGAGGTTTTGGGGCGGGTAATTTTAGAGCTTTGTTTGAGGCAATTGAACGGGAACAAATGAAGCGGGGAAGCTTGATCGATAATTGATAAAACTTCCACTTTTGAGTTCATGCAGCCTTGTCGAGCAGCAGTGCAATATCCGTCCACCCGTAAGCAATTTCTTTGAGTGCAGTTCCGGCTCTGCTTGTCTGTTGTTCCTCCACTTTTTTTCCTCCTAAATTTTCATAAAACTTGCAGGCTGAATTGTCTCCGAGTACCCAAACGAGCATCGAATTCAATCCTAATTCAGCCAATTTTGTGGCAACCGATCGCACGAGTTGTCGCCCAATTCCTTGACGCTGATATTCCTCCAAAATATAGATGGCAAATAATTCTCCTCGATAAACATATTTGCCCGTGCGCTCGCAACCGCCGGCAGCAAAACCTACAACTTGTCCCGAGTTATTTTCAGCAACGCAGACATAATCGCCAGTATTTTTGACGTTTGACAGGATTTCTTGCCAATTGTTTTCTCGTTTTTCATAGGACAGCTTGGCGAGGTAATCTGCCGGTATGATGTTTCGGTAAGCTGTCCGCCAAGTGTCGAGATTAACCTGTGCAATTGCAGGTGCATCAGCGATTTTAGCTTCTCTCACAATCATCAGAAAAAACTCCTTTCTCGCCCAGGCATCGTATTTGAGAATCTACGCAAACAATACGATCGCGCCCTTCTAGTTTAGCTCGATACAGCGCGCGATCGGCCTCCCCAATCAACCACTCCAAAGATTGTTCAGCAGCGGGCACAGCACTAGCTGCGCCCATACTCGCCGTCACAGACTCACTTACCTTTGAAGCTTCGTGGGGAATTGCCATAGCATTCAAATCGCTGCGAATTGATTCAGCTACCCGCATTGCTCCCTTAGCATCAGTCCCGGACAAAATTACTGCAAATTCTTCCCCACCGTAGCGAGCCGCTAAATCACCTCCCCGGTGAGCGTTTCTGTCTAAAATTTCAGCAACTTTTTTGAGACATTCATCGCCTCCTTGATGCCCGTAGCGATCGTTGTAAAGCTTAAAAAAATCTAAATCGATCAAAATTAAAGACACTGGCTGTTTCTCTCTAGTCATCCGCTGCCATTCTGATTGCAATGTTTTGTCAAAACAGCGACGGTTAGCAATCTGAGTCAAGCCGTCCACAGATGCGAGTCTGTGCAATGCCTGATTAGCAGATTCTAATTCTAATTTAGCCTGTTCTAATGCTACATTTTGCTGAGCCAATTTTTCACTTTGCTGTTTTTCTTGCTCGTACAAAAACCGGATGGAAGCTTCGGCTTCTTGCAATTCTTGCTCCGCATATTTGCGCTTGACAAACTGTCCTAATTGGGAACCTATTGCCGCCATCATTTGCAGTAAGTCTTCATCCGACGGCTGTTTTTCCCGGCAGAAAAAAGTCATTACCCCTACAACTTGACCGCTAGCACGAATTGGGAAACCGAAGGCCGATCGCAATCCTGCTTTAGCAGCTAAGTGCGATCGCATAAAATTGCCATCCTTAAGAAGATCCGTAATCCATTGCGGATAACCGGTGTTCCACACTATTCCCGGTAAACCCGTACCAGGCTCTAGGGTAATCTGCTGGCAATTTTCCACAAACTCCCCAACTTCACTTCCCCGCCGCCAAACTCCCACTCGAAGCAAAAAAGGGAGAATATCTTCAACGTTACTATCTGGTGCAGCAAACAAAAATGGTATTCGATCGTGCGTATCTTCGGCATCAAACTTAGTATGTTTTTCATCCACAGGCGTCCAAAGTTCACCGATATCCCACCCCAAACTTTCACAAATAGCTTGCATAATTTTCGGAGTGGCGCTCTCTAAAGAACCAGATTCTGACATGATGCGAGCTACTGCATATTGTGCTGCTTGACGCTTTTTTGTCCGTTGTTGCTCGGTGATATCTCTGCCCACATAGACAAAATCTTGTATAGTTTTGTTGTCTGAGTGCTTGCTTTCTATACTTGTCTCAATAGTAGAGCAGGAAAATGCAACTGTCAGCTTTGAACCTTTTTTAGTTGTACAAGCTACTTTTACTTGATGCCAAGATTCATTTTTTAGTTCAAGAGGTAGCTGACTAACTTGACGCAATAATTCCTCGTCCGCCGTAATCATCGAGATTGGTTGACCGATTAATTGTGATTCGGTATATCCAAACAATAGTTGGGTGGATTGATTGACCTTTTTGATTTCTCCCGCTTGCGTTGTCACCAATAAAATATCATTTATGGAGTTAAGAATTTTATCAATATAGTCGCGAGCGTTAGCCAAGTAATCGACTTTAATACTGTTTTCGTTGGCTGCTTGAACCATACTTTGCTGAAGAGCAGCAGTGTCTGTTACATCTTCGCAGAAAATAATTAATCTCTCAGGATTGAGCTGCTCTTTCTGACCAAAAATATACAAATCTAGATAAAAATAAGAGCCATCATTTAAAACTCTGGTAACAGATTTTAATTGGAAACTTGGCTGTCGTTGTTCTAGAATATCGTCTAGCAGTTCTTCAATTCCGATCAGTTCGGGAAAACTATCGCGCACATCTTTGCCTTGTTCCAATTCATCAGGAATTTGGGCAAAATCTTGTACGTTCAAGGATGTTTCTTGAATCTTCAGTTCCCGATCGACTGCAAGGTATTCAATGCGACGCAAGGATAACAATTTGTCAAGCAGATTGTTAATGTTTTGGGAGCTAATCTGTAAACTTAATTTGGGAAGCATCTCGTTATTATAAACCATCAGACTCTAGGGTTAGCAGATAAAATTAGTTGTTGTTTTGGTGCTTGCTATTTCTCATAGAAATTTTGATTCTGCTGGATGCCAGCAACTATTCTCGCTGGCTAATTTATCGACACAATAAATTTGGGATTCTCCAAGCTTTTTTTTATTTAAAATTATTACTTAGACCAACTTTTTTGTGAGCAAGCGCAGTCAAAATCAGCCTCTATTGAGGTTTGGATTTATTAACAATACCTAGCGGTTGGCCGTATTTGTACAGCAAATTTTAAATTGTAGATTCCCTGATAATAGGGAGCATCTCATTTTGGCAAAAAGCTTTTTTTTGTTGTAGTGAGAGCTTAAGAGCTCGCTTTGTTTTAACAGCAAGCGAGCGGGGACAGCACTACAAAATCAAAACTGAGATGCTCCCTGATAATATTTGTTACAACCGCTACAGTTGATGATTGGCACAGTTGAATTAAACTATTGCCTTTAATTAGCACCATTCCTATAGACACTACCTCCCCTGGGTATTTGTGTCAAGTTTTGTAAAGGATCTGTGACATTAAAGTGATATAATCTCTAACAATTTGTATAAAATTTTCAAAATACTCTGCTCAATGCTGAGACTTATCACCGACTTTGACGGCCCGATTATGGACGTGTCCGATCGCTATTACGGAGTTTACCAGCAGTGTCTGGCCGAGACTCAGCGTGAGGGCCAAACAGTGCACGAACTCCCAAAAGCCGAGTTTTGGGACATGAAGCGGGCGCGGGTTCCCGAAACCGAAATCGGCATTCTCTCAGGATTAGACGCAGCCCAAGCCCTCGAATTTGCCCAGAAACGGCGTCAAACTGTCCACACGCTGCCGTTCCTGATTTACGATAAACCAGCCCCTGGAGCCGTGGAAACCCTGGAAAAGGTGCAGCGCGCTGGAATAGACTTGGCGGTGATGACTATGCGTCGCGTCAGGGAACTAGACGAGGCTTTCAACCGCTGCAATTTAGGGCATTTTTTCCCAGAAAACCGTCGCTATTGCCTCCCCAACGATTATGTCAAAACCGGGGATGTCAAAGATAAGCCCCTGCTGATGGCAAAAGCTCTCGCCGAACTGCCGCCTGCTTCTGAGCTTTGGATGGTGGGGGATACGGAGGCGGATATTATAGCAGCAAAAACTCACGGTGTCAAGGTAATTGGTGTTTTGTGCGGCATTCGCGATCGCACCCAACTAGAAATGCACCAACCGGATTTAATTGCTAACAATTTGAGCGAAGCTGTTGAGATTATTTTAGGATAGTTATTAGTCAGTTGTCAGTTGTCAACAGTTATCAATCATTAGTCAACAGTCAATAGTCATTAGTTATTGTTAATTAGTAATTGGTAATTGGTAATTGGTAATTGGTAATTGGTAATTGGTAATTGGTAATTGGTAATTGGTAATTGGTAATTGGTAATTGGTAACAATCAACTAACTACTAACACCTAAGAGCTACGAACCAACCAATAACAATTAACCAATAACAATAATTAACAACTGCCAACTGTCAACTGCCAATTGTCAACTGTCAACTGACAACCGACTATCGCAGAAAACTGCTGACCAGCCAAAGAATTAAAAACGTAAACAAAGCGATAAATTTCTCTGTTGTGATAAATGCCGTACTGAGCAAAGGGCTCATAAGACCTCCCAGCACCAAGCCTATAACCAAGCCAGCCACAGTCAGCAGCACAGCCCGACCAAATTTTTGTTCCTTGCGATTAAGAAAATAAAGACAAGAGCCGACCCCAAGAGCCAGAGTCAACTGTAGTAAAGAATCGTTAGCCGCTGGATAAATACTCAGTCCGCCCAATCCCACATAAACTCCAGCCGGCCACAAAATATCGGCTCGACTAGGAGTATCGATCAGGCGCTGCAACCAAGCTGGGCTGCCGGACGGAGCAGATGGAGTAAAGCTGGCGGGTGGGGGAGCCACTCGTTCGGGAAAGCGGATGCGTTCGGGTACTTTTATTTTCCCTTCCTGTCGCTGGCGGAGGCGATCCATGAGGATCGCGTCGTAAGCAACTTCGATCGATTCCAAACGTTTCTTGTCGCCGCTGTGCTGCTCGGCTAGACGGGTGCGGGCCTCTTGCACTTCATCAAAGGAAGCATCTTCATCGACTTCAAGCAGTTGATAGGGAGTTTGCTCACTCATAAAACTTTTTGGTATGCGGAAAACTCAGCGTCTTGAGACCTGAGAGGGCTGCAACGAAACGAGGCTAGAAGGTAGAAGGCATTCGGCATTCCGAAATAAAAATTTGTCAATCCAAAGATTGTTATTTAGATTGTGATTTTTTAAGCCGGCAATCTTAAATTTTACCTTGTGCCGAATGCTTTTAGCAGGAACTTGTGTTAGATGTGCTGACAATTCCCGACCACTGGATTTTTTTTAGTCGATCGCGGCGGTAGGAAAAAAAGCGAGCCGAGTCAGAATAAGTACAGAAAGGAGCGATCGCCACTTGAGAAGAATTAATTCCCAACTGCTGCAATTGCAGAGCATTGCAGAGGCGAACATCCAACCGTACCTTTCCCGGTTCTGGATCGGTCAACACAGGTGATTCGGGTAGTTGGTGTAAAAATTCCAGAATGCCGTCGGCTGTTGCACCAACTGCATTCTGAGGAGTAATCGTGGCTCCCAATTGGGCTGCCACTTCCACAGATACCTGGTAAACCTCTCCACCGATCGCCGGCCCGAGAGCAATCTTCAGATTTTCTAATTGACTGCCTTGTGCCACAAGTTGAGCGATCGCCTCTGGTAATATCTTAGCAGCAGTCCCGCGCCAACCAGCGTGAACGGCGGCCGCGAGTCCCGTGCCGCTATCAGCAATTAGCGCCGGTACGCAGTCAGCCGAGCAAACCCACAGCGCCTCAAAATCTCGCGATGCTACCAAGCCATCGGCCTGGGCATAGGTGGGGGTAGCTGTTTCCGGGTCTAGAGCCACAACTGGGGGCAATAGATCGGTTTTGAGTACGACATTGCCGTGTACCTGTTGGAGACGGTAAACGGGAGATCCTGGTGCTAAAACTTCCGTGAGATCGATCGGGCCGCGCGGCGAGAAATCGCGAGTAAAAAAGCCGTGAGACCATCGGTCGAGCAAGCTGCAAGTCAGATAGGGCAAGCCTTCGGCACTCTGCTGCCACTGCCAGCTAATACCGTCAGGTTGTCCGGTACGTTCAGAGTCAGGAAAATTTGTCAAGCGATCGCCAGCTAAAGCCATGAAACTTATCCTTCCCCAAGTGAGTCATTTCCTTTGTATTTTAGACAATTAACAATTTTGCTACTTAGTTTAAATGGGCGATCGGCAAAAATTGGGAAAGATGGGGAGATGGGGAGATGGGGAGATGGGGAGATGGGGAGATGGGGAGATGGGGAGATGGGGAGATGGGGGAGATGGGGGAGCTTAATTCACAGACACGAACGCCAAAGCGCTATTATCAATGTGGCCGTCACAGGCTAGTTGGCAGTGCAATGATTGGGAGCGGAAAAACCAGGGTATCGATCGCGAATCGACGCAGCATTCGAGCTGTTCGACGGGAAAAAAAATTGCCTTAAGCCCGTTCAATAGTTGACAGTTGACAGTTGACAGTTGACAGTTTGAGAGCGACCTCTACCTAGAAGAAAGAGGATTGGAGTAATGAATAGTCTGATTTTCATTTCTCCCGAGCAGGGTTCCGGCTTTCAACCAATTACTTCTGGTAAAATCAGTTAAGTCTGTATAAAGATAAGGATTGCCATACACTTCGATCCAGACCATGCCAAAAAACAGATACTTGCTTTCCGACTCCTGTCGCCAGCAGCCCAAAACTTTAGACTAAGATTCCTCCTCCCAGAATTCAAAGCTGCGAGTAAATCTAAAATCTAAAATCTAAAATCTACAATCGACTAATCTTCTTGCGCCCCCCCTGTTGAGTTGGGAAAAAAAAATCGTGAAACCAGTTCCAGACAAGCAAATAACAGCCCATTTGAACACCAAACAGCAAAAAAATCACCCCACAGGCGCCCGGACTCGATCGCGCCTTTTGTCCGAACGCTCAATGCTGGTGGGACTAGGTTGCCTTGCCAGTCTGGGACTGCTGAGCAAAGGCATAGTTTGGGCCCAAACTGAAACTCCGCCAGCAGAACAAGCCGTCCCCGGCGCAGCAGAACTTCAGCCACTATTTGAAGCACCTCTGGCGCCCCCGGAACCCGAAGCCCAAGTGCAGCGAGAACCAGATCCCGAACCCCAGGCAGAAGTTCGGGCCCCATCGCCAGATTACGTCACCGAACAACCTCCGGCCCAATATTATCTACCGGAACCCGCACTGATTCCCTTGCCAGAAGCGACGGCCCAGGAACCTCCTTTTGAAGCACCAGTTAACCCAGAAGCCCGCGCTGCCACCGACCAAACAGACTACAGTGTTGGCGCTACCAGCCAATACGAAGCGCCTACAACGATCGAGTTTGCAGAAAGATCGACAGGCTGCGAAGGTTCCGTGTCAGCAGGACAAGGAGTTGGCGGTTTGTGCGGGCCTGCCGCTGTTCCCGAACCCGTGACAGCAGAAGCAGCCCCTCCCAGTTACAGCCCAGAAAGGCCGATCGCCGGAGGGCCCAACTACAACCCGCAAACTCCCAGCACAATTGGCCCTTATATTGCCACCCCTCCTTCTCGAAATCTGCCACAAAGCCCCGGGACTGTTCCGAACCTTCCGGGCAATGTTCGGGGAACTGTCGCCGGAAATAATAGCGGAAATCCTATCAGTAAAGTAGGTCAGGCCGCTCAACAAGTAGGCAACCAGCTTTGGGGACAGGGCAACCAGTCGGAATCTGCTTACACACCTCCGGGCTACTCAGCAGACAGCGGATACCCAGCTAACCCCGGATACTCAGCAGATGCTGGATACTCGATTAACACGGCAGCCTACGCCGCTGGCCCACCCGAACCCAGCATGGGACTAGGGCCAGTGCAAGTCGGCGCGATTAGTGTCAGCAGCGGCAGCAATACAGGTTTTGCTTACTACAATCTCACGCCGCGTCCCTTGGGCCGGCCTGGAAATGGCAACACCAGCCTGCTGTTTCCGCTATCGATTGCTGCGGAAATTACTTCACCCTTTGGGTGGCGGACTCATCCGGTTATGGGCTACGGTAGGTTTCACACCGGAACGGACTTGGGAGCCCCGATGGGAACGCCCGTACTGGCAGCTTATGCGGGTCAAGTGGCGATCGCCGATTGGTTGGGCGGCTACGGTTTGACGGTGGTTCTCAACCACAGCAAACAGTCTCAGGAAACTCTCTACGGACACCTTTCAGAACTGTTTGTCAAACCAGGAGAGTGGGTGAAACAGGGTGATACGATCGGGCGTGTCGGCAGTACAGGAATGTCTACAGGGCCTCACCTCCACTTCGAGGTTCGGCAAATGACTGCTCAGGGTTGGGTGGCGATCGACCCCGGTGCTCAGCTAGAATTCGCTGTAGCAAAAATGATCGGCACTTTGGAAACCGCCAAAATACCCCTAATGCCGAAATTTGTGGAAACACAAAGCGCTAGTGCACTCAAGGATTTGGAAAACGATCTCCCCCAGCTTCCACCTCTACCGCTGGGAATGGACATCGAAGTTCACAACCTCCAGCCGCCATTCCCAGAATTGTTAAAAACTGACACTTCTGCATCCAAGGATAAAGAAGCCTCCAAACCCAAAATTCAGAAGCAAGCTAGCAGATAGGTTTTTTATCAGGCAATACGCTTGAGTTAACACTGTTTCTTGCCCGGAGATCCCCCTAAATACCCCTTAAGAAGGGGGACTTTGATCGAGTTCTTGTCCCCCCCCCTTTTTTAGGGGGGTTAGGGTGGATCAGCCTTAACCCAAGCGTATTGTTTTATAAGCACTCAAAGTACACACTACAAACAATCAAATAGGTTCGTAGTGAGGACTTTAGTCCGCATCCATAGAAGGACTAAAGTCCTCACTACAAACAATCAGCAAGAGCCTCCCATAAAAATTGGTAAATAGTAGCTTATGCTAATAGCGCAGTATTTGTGGGAATTAATTTTATTTCTGATTATTATAGTCGGGCCGATTCCCCTAAGCTTGTCTCTGGCCTTCGAGAATCATAAGGAAAACAGTAACTATTCATTTCCTCATTTTCTCCTCGTACTTTTGACGGGATGGAGTCTTGCACAAATTTGTATAGGTTTGATTTTAGGAAGTGCCGATCGCCTAAATCTTGCTGCGGTCATTATAGCAGAAATGCTGATTTGTGCGATCGGCTTAATTCTGATTTATGCCAAAAACCAGAAATCTTTTAGCTTCTCGCAGTGGCAGATTCCCCAACTCAAGCAACCTCTGATCCCATCCGAACTCCTAATCATTGGTGCCACCGCATTTGCAGGATTTGTGTTGTGGGAAACCCTAGCAACTAAACCCACAACAAATTATGACTCATTGTGGTTTCACCTACCTGTAATTGCCAGATGGTATCAAACCCACTCATTTACATTCTTAGATGCCGCCGGAAATTGGATTTTTGAACACGAGCAAGCCCGAGTATATCCCTACAATTGGCACGTCTTGTCTGCTTTGTGCGTACTCCCCTTCAAAGAAGATTTTCTCACAGCTTTTCCCATGCTAATTGCCTGGGTACTTGAAGGAATTGCCGTCTATCTATTAAGTATAAAATTTGGAGCAACGAGATTTTATGGCATGGCAGCAGCATCTTTAGTATTGACAGTACCGATGATGCTCAACCAAGTTAACACCATTCACCCAGACTTACCGCTAGCTGCGATATTTACAGTTGCTTTATATTTAGGTTTATCCTATCACAGCAGCCGATCGCAATCCGAGCTATCCCTATTTTTGGCATCTGTAGGAATGATAGCCGGAATTAAAATCACTGCCCTAGTCTATGCAGCCTCACTTTTAGGAGGATTAGCAATATTAGAAATTAAAAGATTCATCGTTAATAAAAATTCTACACGAACTAATTTTAGAATTCGCCACATCAAACCAGTCTTGGTGTGCGGCATACTTTGCTGCTTGTTTTTAGGAGGTTTTTGGTATGCGAGAAACTTGCTGCATATCAATTATCCTGTTGGTGATTCCCGCGAGATTAACATTCCCTTACAGCCTGTTGCCCCACCGTCTCCAGTAGCATCCCCAAAACCTCCAGTAGCATCCCCAAAACCTCCGGTAGCGTCTCCAAAACCGACGATAACGCCGTCGCCAAAACCTCCCGTACCTGGGCCAAAACCTCCGGTAGCGTCACCAAAACCTCCCGTACAGCAGCCAACACCTACCATACCTGCGCCTTCAGCTTCGCCACTTTTGAAGATTTGGCAAAGCACTTTAGCCGCTCAATTTAATCCCAGTAATATTTCCCACTGGCAAATGTTCGGCTTGCAAGTCCTCATTAGATTGCAACTGCCATTTCTGGCGATCGCACTTCAGGCCTCTTCAGCACCTCTAGCTTTGATCCAAGGTAAAACCAGAATAATCAATCAAAACAATATCATTTTAACCGTAGTTCTCGCCAGCACCGGAATTCTGTACGTCATTACACCTTACACCTCCGGGACTGCCGGAGAGGCGATCGGTCAACTCAGTCCTTTACTCGGTTTTAATCTCAGATACGGCTTTCCCTTTTTAAGCTTACTGGCGATCGCAGCAGCAGCAACCGCGACTGAGCTCAAAACTCGCAAGCAAGTAATTGTAGCAGTTGTTTTAATTAGCAGTATTTCCGGCATTATTAGCAACACAATTTTTGACCTAATTAAAAATGCTTCTTTTACCGGAAAGAGTATTGTTTGGGGAAGTTGGTTAATTGACAGGTTTAAATCTCATTTTGCCGAAGCCATCAATCTGGTGATAAAAATATTAGCGCCCCGTTGGCCAGATTTAGGAATATACCCATTGATTTATGTTGGATTACTGCTACTAGCTGGGATTCTATTTAAGCGCAATCCTAGTTTAATTGGCTTGAAAAATCTACTCGCTAGCTTGAAAAAATCAAGTTACATAATGATAATTTGTGTCTGCATAGCATTGATGGTAAGTGCTACTTGGGTGGCGAGGGAAAAGCGAGATGTTGCTCGCGCCGAACTGTATCGCGGCATTTACGAATATATTGACAAAAATACAGTACCCAATGAAAAAATCGGCTTCTTTTTAAGTTACCGCAGCTACCTGTTTTACGGGAAAAATTTGGACAGACAAGTTTTATATGTGCCGTTTAGAGCCGATCGACTTCCGGCATGGATGGACAACCTCCACAAAAATAACATTAAGATGGTAGGATTCGGGCCCCTGACTGAGATGGACGAATACACCAAACTAGCTTTATCTTGGCTGACAAGTCCCGAGGGCCCGCTGCAACCAGTTTTCGGCAAAGATTTTAATACTGAGTCGGTACTGTATCGCTTAAAATATTAAAATATATGAGTTAGAATGAACACAACTAAAACTCTATTTTCAATTATAGTTCCGACTTACAATCGCCCCGAGAAATTAGCGCAGTGTCTTCAGTCTTTTGTGGAACTAGAATATCCGCGCGATAAGTTTCAGGTGATTGTCGTCAACGACAGCACCGAAATATCTGTAGAAACTACAATATCCCCTTTTCAAAATGGGTTAAATCTCACACTTTTGACACAACCCAACTCAGGCCCCGCAACGGCGCGAAATACTGGGGCTTTTGCAGCCGAGGGTAAATTTTTAGTGTTTACAGACGATGACTGTACTGTGGCGGCAGATTGGCTGCAAAATCTAGAAAAGCGATTTCGGGAAACACCAGACTGTTTAGTCGGAGGTCGAACTGTCAACGCGCTGCCGGATAATATCTATTCTACTGCCAGCCAGCAACTGATCGATTACCTTTACAGTTATTACAATGCTATTGGCGATCGCGCACAATTTTTCACTTCTAACAATTTTGCCCTTCCCGCTGAGGCTTTCGAGAAAATCGGCGGGTTTGACACGACTTTTTCGCTAGCGGCTGGAGAAGATAGGGAATTTTGCTTTCGCTGGCTCAATTTGGGAGGCCGCGCGGTCTATGCTCCCGAAGTGACAGTCTATCATTCCCACGCACTAACTCCGCGGAAATTTTGGCGGCAGCAATTCAATTACGGTAGAGGTGCTTTTTTGTTTGGGGAAATTATCTCGAAAAGTGGGGCTAAGGGGAAACGGCAACATCCGTCATTTTATCTGAATTTGCTAACTTATCCATTTTCCCAAGGATCGGGTCTTCAAAAGCTATTAATTGCTGCTTTGTTTTTGGTTTCTCAGGCGGGAATTGCGGCGGGGTTGTTTTGGGAGAAAAATGTTTTTGTTGAGAAAGAGTTCGTTGGTAAGGGGCGTCAGTTTTGAGCAGATGCAGACGGCGGTTGAAACCAGGTTTACAAAAACGTAGGCGTTAGCCTTCCCGAAGGATAGTCTGCCTCCGCAGACTGAAGACAATAACACAATGTTCACCGCTAGTTCTTCAACCTGCGGAGGCAGGTTTTGTTTTTATAGACGCGGTTGAAACTGCCGGGTATTTTATGATTAAATACTCCGCGTACACCCCAAGATTACCAAAAAAATGGGTCTAAAGCCCCGTCATTCTAGGACGGCTTTAATTGCGAGTGTAAAGATTCATAAATCGGTCGATTTATACCCACAATAGTTTGTAAACGTGATAGAATAATTTCATGATTGTATTAGAGTTCAAGTTAAAAGGCAAGCCACAGCAGTATCGGGTTATCGACGAAATGATCCGCACAGCACAGTTTGTCCGAAACAAAGCTCTTAGATATTGGCTCGACAATCAGGGAGTCAAGTTAGTCGATCTCTACAAACAATGCGCCATCATGGCGAAAGAGTTTGAATGGGCAGGTAAACTTAACTCAATGGCGCGTCAAGCGATGGCCCAACGTGCCATTTTTGCTATTCAACGCTTCTTCTCAAATTGTAAGGCTAAAAAGCCAGGGAAAAAAGGATATCCGCAATTCAAAAAGCACACTCGCTCTGTAGAGTACAAGACATCGGGATGGGTGCTTTCCACCGATAAAAGATGCCTGACTTTCACAGATGGTTTTGCTGCTGGAACCTTTAGATTGCTCGGTAGTAGAGATTTGCATTTTTATGCACCTACTGAGATTAAACGAGTTAGAGTAGTTCGTCGTGCTGACGGCTACTACGCTCAGTTTTGCATAAATGTGGAGCGGACAGAGGAAGTCGTTCCCACGGGGAAAGCGATTGGCATAGATGTGGGATTAAACCACTTTTATACCAATAGTGACGGAGCAACAGTCCCGAATCCCCGATATCTTCGTAAAAGCGAAAAAGCTTTAAAGCGATTACAGAAACGAGTTTCTCGAAAAAAGAAAGGTTCCAGTAATCGCTTTAAAGCGATTAATAAGTTAGGGAGAAAACACTTAAAGGTTAGTAGGCAGCGCAAAGATTTCGCCATTAAGACGGCGTTGTGCGTGGTGAAATCTAGCGATTTCGTAGCCTAGGTCGACCTTCAAGTGAGAAACATGGTAAAAAATCATAAACTTGCTAAATCAATTAGTGATGCAGCATGGTCACAGACTTGATCATTATTTGCAATATTTTGGAAAAGTGTACGGTAAAACAGTGGTTGCTGTTGCACCTGGGTACACTTCCCAAGATTGTTCAAGTTGTGGAAATCGTGTTCAGAAGTCGCTTTCAGTCAGAACTCATATTTGTAATTGCGGTGCGGTGTTAGACCGCGATCACAATGCAGCCTTGAATATTCTGGCGAAGGGATTGAGACAAGTAGGGATTAATCTAAATACGGTGGGGCACACCGGAATTAACGCTTGGGGACAGACCGACCTCTACTCGCTGGTGGTGACATCAACGGGCAAGTTGACTGGCTGAACCAAGAATCCCTGTACCTTTAGATCGGGGAGTGTCAAATAAATCCGTGTTCTGCTAAGAATTCAGGTGTAATTGTTCCCAAACTGTTCATGGCGGGGGTTTCTTCCCAGGGTTCGGGATGGGCTTCCCGGCCGCCGCTGCGGAGAAATTTGGCTACATATTTGCCGAGTATATCTGCTTCTAAATTGACTAAACTTCCCGGCTGCAAATAGCTGAGGTTTGTCTCGGAAAAACTGTGCGGAATTACGGCAACTTCAAACCAATTTCCGTCTGCATCGCAATCTGCTACGGTGAGGCTGATGCCGTTGACGGCGATGCTGCCCTTGGAAACGATGTATGGCGCAATTTGACGCTGCCATCCCGAATTGGCTGTTGGTGGGGCTGTAAACCTCATCTCCCAAGCGTTGGCGGTTTGGGTGGATGTCGCTAAGGTGCCGATCGCATCTACGTGTCCCGTCACAAAATGTCCGCCCAATTTGCTACCGGCGCGCAGCGAGGTTTCTAGGTTCACCCAAGCATCGGGGAATGCTCCCAAATTAGTGCGGCGCAAGGTTTCTGGGGAAGCGATGGCGACAAAACCTTGGGGCAGAACTTCCACCACTGTCAAACAAACTCCATCCACTGCTACGCTGTCGCCAATGGCTAAATCTTGTAAAATCTGATAGGAGTTGCTTGAGGTGCAGGAAATTTGGAAGTAATCGTTGCCTAGCGATTTCAGCTTTCCGAGAGATTGAATTAGTCCTGTAAACATAGTTATTTTTTGGTAGTCGATCGCTTATTTAAATCAAACCACAGTCACAAACCAGACGGAGGAGCTTTTGCCATCCCCTCTATCCCTATTGTCAATGGAAAATCTAAAATCTAAAATCGACAGTCCCAGATCGGTTGCAGATTCAGGCGAAGATCGAGTCATACTGGATTTAGGTGATCTTTATGTCCAAATTCTCCACCGCCTTGCAGTTTCTTAATTCTATGAGGCCGATCGAATGATTGAAATGAAAGTCGCTGGAATTGCCTTAGATGCAGCCACGCGCAGCCCTATTGTCCTATTGAGAGACGCTACTGAGCGTCGCGCTTTGCCTATTTATATCGGTCAGGAGCAAGCAAAGGCTATTATTAGTGCTCTGGAAGGCCACAAGCCTCCTCGACCTTTAACTCACGATTTGATGGTCAATTTCCTAGAGGCCTGGAGTCTTACCTTGGAGCGGATAGTGATTCACTCGCTGCAAGATAACACGTTCTATGCCGTGCTGATTGTCCGTCAGGGTGAAGTGAAAAAAGAGATCGATGCCCGTCCCAGCGACGCGATCGCCATAGCTCTGCGGACGAATAGCCCCATCTGGGTGATGGAAGAAGTCGTCGCCGATGCTTCTATACCGGTCGATCGAGATGCTGATGAGGCCGAACGCCGGGCCTTTCGCGAATTTATCTCAAACCTCCGCCCGGAGGATTTGATCAAGAGAAGCGGCTTGGGCCAAAGCGAAACTTCCTCCTAACAGATATGCGCTATCGACGGTTTGGCAAAACTAACTTGCACCTGTCCGTATTTTCCTTGGGAACCATGCGTTATTTGGCTTCTGAGGAAATTGCCTTTCAGACTGTACAACAAGCTGTATCTCAGGGAATCAATCACCTGGAAACGGCGGCGGGTTACGGTTGCAGCGAGGAATATCTAGGCGCGGCCCTCGCATCTGGTTTGTCTGTCGATCGATCGCGCTTCCACGTCACCACGAAAATCCCTCCTGGGGACGATGCTGCTGCCACGGAACGCTGCATCGACTCGTCTCTCAAACGTCTAAATCTAGACTATATCGATTGTCTGGCAATTCATGGTTTGAATGCTTGGGAACATTTGGCTTGGGTGCGATCGCCCACAGGCTGCATGGAAGCTGTACGCAAAGCCTTGGCTGATGGCCGAATTCGGCACGTCGGTTTCTCGACTCACGGGCCTCTGGATCTGATTTTGGCTGCTATAAATACAGATTTATTTGAATTTGTCAACCTGCATTATTACTATTTTTTTCAGCGCAACGCCCCGGCAGTTGAACTCGCCAAGCACAAAGATATGGGCGTTTTCATCATTTCTCCGGCAGACAAAGGAGGGCAACTCTACACGCCCCCAGAAACTCTCGCACAATTGTGCTCGCCTTTCTCGCCTTTGGAGTTGAACTATCGGTTTTTACTGAGCGATACTAGAATTGGAACTCTGAGTGTGGGGCCTGCAAATCCGACAGAATTAGAGCAACCTCTAAAATATGCCGATCGCGACTTTCCCCTCACCCAGGCCGAAATTGCTGCGTTTGTGAGGATTGAATCGGTGATTGCCGATCGTTTGAAAACTGACAAATGCAGCCAGTGCTACGCCTGTTTGCCTTGCCCGGAAAACATCAACATTCCCGAAGTATTGCGGCTGCGGAATCTCGCTGTCGGGTGCGACATGACTGAGTTTGGCAAATACCGTTATGCTATGTTTGAAAATGCCGGACATTGGTTTCCTGGAAGCAAAGGCAACCGCTGCACCGATTGCGGCGAATGTTTGCCCAGGTGTCCCGAAGAGTTGGACATCCCAACTTTGCTCAAAGACACTCACCAGCGACTGAATGGCAAAGCGGGCAGGCGGTTGTGGGATTGAAACACAAGGTGACAGTTGACAGTTGACAGTTGACAGTTGACAGTTGACAGCAAAGTCTACCTGGAAGGAAGAGGATTGGAGTAATGAATCGTCTTCTTTTAATTTCTCCGCGGGTTCCAGCTTTAAACCAATTCTTTCTGGTAAAAAAAACTAAATTACAAAATTTGGTTGAAGAGCCAGAAAATTTATTTCTATGACAATACCCCAGTTATTTTATGACTTTCTTCGACCCAGCGAGAGCCAACATTTTTCTGATGGGTGATTAACGGAACTCTCTCTAAAATCTCAACTTCCAAATCTCAACTTGATACTTCCAGATTAATATCCCGTGTCATCTACAAACGATTTAGCATCTACTACTATGGCTCAAACTCAGTTAAACGACAGCCAGCAAAACTGTTCGCAGCCTACTAATTTTGCGACTTCCGAAAGAAGATTGAAAGCAGTTTTCAGACCTGCCACCTACAACTTGTCTGTCACCAGAAAACAATTAATTGGATTGCTGGCTTTACAAATCATCTTGCCAGTCGGATTAACGGGAGCAGCACTTTGGCTAACATCAACTGTTGGAAGCAGCGAACTGCAAAATCAAGCTAAATCTGAACTGAGCCTTAGTGAAAGTAACTACAATCTTAAACTCGATCGCGCTGCATTCAGTTTGCAAAACTCCTCTGACAGCAAAACGATCGCCCAAATAGCCTCAGCTTATAACAGCGGCAAGAATATATCAAATTTGCGACAATCTGTCAAGGATATTTTGGAAACCCAAGTTAAAACAGGGGAAATAGACAGTGCTGTCTTAGTGGGAAAAAACGGGCAGATTGTAGTTAGCGTCAACCCCAACATCAAGGAAAAAAGTGTTAACCTGCAAAAAATAGTCGATCGAGTATTCGCTGCCAAAAAGCCAATAACCGCCAGCAAAATTATTGCCAAATCGGAACTTCAGAAACAATTGGTATCTTTGCCGCGCGCTGCGGGAGACGGTAGCGTTCTCATCCGCTACATAGCAACTCCTGTAAACGATCCCAAAACTAAGACGGTGATTGGTGTCTTAGTGTTAGAAAAAATTTTGAGCCAAACGACGGCAGTTGCTAGCAGCGAAACCATCAATTTACAAAGTGGCGGATATCGCGCTATCTACTCCGTCCCAACTGACGGCAAATTTGTGTTGGCAAGTTCGCAAATATTTACCAAAAATCAAAAGTTGCCAGATTTGCTGGCAGACAAATCGCTGCTGAAATCGGCACTCGCAGCCGCCGGCAAGCCTGTCGCTCAGGAAATGCGAACAGGCAGTAAAACTTATACAGTAGCTGCTCAATCCCTGGACAATTTAGCCGGAAAACCCGCAGCAATTTTAGTGCGGGGAATGCCACAAACTGATCTCGCATCCTGGTGGGGCAATAATTGGCTGCTAGCACTGTCTGTGGCTGCCGCCGCACCCCTGGCCTTAGCAGTAGGAGTCACCCGCCTCCTGGCCAAACCAGCTAACTCAGATTTATTAACAGCAGACGGGAATTTACGCTCTAACTCCACCGCCGAAGCGCACCCGCAATCGGGGAAGTGTGTTAGCGAAGCCAACGAAAAGGATCGCACTTCTGACAATTTATCGGAAAATTTATCTGACAATTTATCTGACAATTTAAATTTGGGCGAACTCCCCGGTTTATTCCTGAAACAACCTAATTTAGACAGTCAATTAGCGATGGATTTTGAGTATGGAAATTGTGCGGGCGATCGCGCGCAAATCACAAATCCCGAAATCTCGCTAACTGTCCCAACCCTAGAATTGGCCGCCAACTGGGGTTCAAACCACCCACAGCCGACAAATACAGAACCAGCAAAAAGCTCGATCGCCTTAAATCAAGTCCAGGAAGCTTGGCAAGACTTAAATCGCCTCAACTTGGAATTGCAGCGAGAAATACTCGAACGTCAAAAGGTTCAAACAGCCCTGCGGAAGAGCGAAGAACTGCTGCAAGCGATTTTAGACAACTCCACAGCAATGATTCACATCAAAGATGCTGACGGAAAATACCTGCTTACAAACAGCCATTTTGACAATTTGTGCCATATGGCAAAAGAACAAATAACTGGTAAAACCGACGGCGATATTTTTCCTCAAGACAAAGCATCAGTCTTGCGAGAAAACGACCTAAAAGTGATTGAAACCTGTTCGCCCCTAAGCATTGAAGAAGTCATCCCTCAAGACGACGGGCCGCACACTTATCTGTCTCTCAAATTTCCCCTCTGCAACTCCGAAGGTACAGCTTATGCAGTCGGTACAATTTCTACAGATGTGAGCGATCGCAAAAAAGCCGAACTCACCCTAGAAAAAGCCAAAGTAGAACTAGAAATAGAAGTCGAACAGCGCACGGCATTCCTCAAACAAGCCAACCAACTCTTGCAGTTTGAACTCGCCGCCCGAGTCCGCGGCGCCATTACCGTCAGACAAATGACGGCTCAAGTAGCCCGACACGCCAGAACAGTTGACGGCATTCTCGGCGCTTCCCTCGACCTAATTTTTCTAGTGGATCAGTCGGGAAGGTACACTTACGTCAGTCGCACCGCCGCCCAAGCTGCCGGCATGAACCCCAGAGAAATGATTCGCAAAACCTGGCAGGAATTAGGCTGGCCTCCAAACATTATGGAGCGGGTTCACCAACAGTGCGATCGCATATTTGTCACAGCCGAACCCGCCAAAGGCGAAGTAATCGTCCCCACCGCAGCCTGGGGAACCCGCGACTACGAGTACATTCTCAGCCCGGTGTGTGCGACAGACGGTAGCGTGGAAGCGGTGGTAGCCACGCTGCGGGATATCACAGAGCGCAAAGACGCCGAGGAAGCGTGGCAGTTGGCAAAAGAAGCCGCCGAACTCGCCAACCGCGCCAAGAGTGCTTTTCTGGCAAACATGAGCCACGAGTTGCGGACTCCCCTAAACGCAATTATCGGCTACAGCGATCTGCTGGTGGAAGATGCCGAGGAGGTGGGCAACTTAGAGGTAGTTTCGGATTTAGACAAAATTCGGACTGCTGGGAAACACTTGCTGCAACTGATTGACGACATTCTCGACATTTCCAAAATTGAAGCTGACAAGATGGAGATTTATCTCGAAAGCTTCGATGTTGGCGGCCTGATCGAGGAGGTGGCGACAACCATCAAACCGTTAATTGAGAAAAACGGCAATACCTTGCAAGTATTGAGTGCCGAGAATATCGGCGCCATGCACAGCGATTTGATGAAAGTGCGGCAGATAATCCTGAATTTGCTGAGCAATGCTGCTAAGTTTTCTGAGAATGGGGCGATCGTACTTACTGTGGAAAGAATTACCAGTGAAGAATTAAAAAATAAATATCAACCGCGAGTTGTTCAAATGTTAATTTTGGATGCTGAATATTTAGTTTTCCGAGTGACGGACACGGGCATTGGCATGACACAAGAACAGCAAGAGCGACTGTTCCAACCTTTCACCCAAGCGGACAATTCAACTACTCGCAAGTACGGTGGTACTGGTTTGGGATTGACTATCAGCCAGCGTTTTTGTCAGATGATGGGCGGCGATATTGAAGTTACCAGCGAGTTAGATTGTGGTTCTACTTTTACGGCTTTTCTGCCTGCTTCGTTGTTTAGGCGATCGGAATTTCAATAATTTTGTCGCAATAAATTATGATGAATCACCACAAATTCAGCCACCAAAATCAAGTTTTCCGGCGCAGACCTAGCATTTTGACAAAAAGTTTATTTTTGTTCCTAATTGCGAGTTCTACGTGCATCACAGCCTTGCTGTGGGGACAATCTGCGGCGTTTTCCCAGCAACCAGTCTGCCCGAGTGGAGACGCTGCCAATTTCCCGTCGCCGCCGCTTTCGCAAGCCGAAAAGAGCACGCCGAGTCTGTGGTTGGCTCAAAAACAGTTTGGCGGCAAATTGCTCGATCGCTGGTTTGTCGATCGCAGCAACACATGGGTTATCATCATCGTCAACCGCCAACTGTGGAGTTTGCTGGATTATATGGAACGCTATCAGTTTGTCAACCGCTTCGGCGCTGCTTCTAGCGAGTACGGTTACAACCTGCGAGTTTGCAACCGTCAGGGGACTGCTTTGGCGGTTTATGCGTGCAAGGGCGATCGATCGAGCTGTAAAATAGATTTAGAATCTCTGTCAAATCCGGGTCTTCGAGGCAAAATCAAAGCTTTTTAGTAGGGTGCGCCAGCAGCGAGAGATTTTCGGGATAATCGATAAATTAAGAGGTGACGCACCGTGCATTTGAGCTGATAAATGCGGTTTCCAAAAACGGAATTAAAAAAAATTAATATCGAAATAGACAACAAATTGTGAGAAAAATTACGGGTGCATCTGGCGCAAGGCAATTATATCTGTAGGGGCGAAGCATGACCGCAGTCAATATGGGATTATAACTAATAACTTATATACGGTCATGCTTCGCCCTCTTCAAAAACCAGATAGACCTAAAATTAAAAATTACTAGCAAAACAACAGGCAGAAAATGGCACTTCCTCAAAAAAAATCACGCAGTATCATCATAAACGATGAAAAATATCGTTGGCTTATTTCACGTGACGATTACGGCGGCATTGGTTTGTTTATAGAGTTATACGAGAATCCTGCTCAGAAATTGACGACAGCTTTTTCTTTTGGTTATCCAGCTATTACTCCTGTGTTCGTGTGTGAGGTAATTCTCCATGCCTTAGCACAAGGATACACGCCTCACAAAAAAGGTCAGAATTTTGGGCTACCTGAAAATTCACCCTTAGTAGTAGTTAAGAATTTAACAATTAACGCAGCTTATAAGTACAACTGGTGACTGACACACTCTATGGTTAAAGATGCGTCAGTTTTGATGATTTTCAAGGTACGTAGTTGCGCTTCAGCGCTCTTTAGATCTATGAAAAAGCGCTGAAGCGCAACTACTTACCTCAAAACGTACTTAACTTTTCACTACTTGCTCTTTAGATTTATGAAAGAGCGCTGAAGCGCAACTACGTACCTCAACACGTACTTAACTTTTTACTGCTTGTTTTTTAGATCTATGAAAGAGCGCTGAAGCGCAACTAC
>NZ_JAEQDD010000029.1:0-72508 GCF_020737885.1 Microcoleus sp. PH2017_34_RAT_O_A
AGCCATAGAGTTGGCGTTCAGTCAAGTTACATCATCAAATATTTTTAACTGGTTTACACACTGCTGTTATTGTACCTCATCTTTGTGAGAAAGGCTATAGCAAGGCGATCGCCCTTAATGCCAGTTATGTTGACGCTTACTACAATCGGGGGCTGGTGTTGTCGGCATTGGGAGATAAACCGGGGGCGATCGCAGATTATACTCAAGTCATCCGCTTGGATCGAAACTTTGCAGCGGCTTACAACAACCGAGGATTGGCGCTTTCAGACTTGGGCGATCAAAAAGGGGCGATCGATGATTTCAATCAAGCGCTGCAAATCAATCCCGGTCGCGCTAACACTTATTTTAACCGAGGATTGGCGCTGTTTCGCATCAATAACGATCGCTCTGCCTTAGCTGATTACACTCAAGCAATTCAACTCAATCCCAGCTATGCTAAGGCTTATGCTAATCGAGGCATTACGTTGGTGAGAATGGGAGATAGGCCAGGGGCGATCGCCGATTTGCAGCAAGCGGCTCGTTTATTTAGGGCTCAAGGAATGAATGCGGATGCTCAAAAAGCATTAGATGCGATCGGTCAACTGCAAAGGTAGTAAATCCTCTGATATAATATTATCCAGGATACAGAAGAAATTCTATGGTCAAGCCAATCTACTTTTCAACTCATGCCAGAGAGCGCATGGTGCTGCGGGGTGCGATCGAGAATGAGGTGATTATTGCCATTCGCTCGGGAAACTGGCAACCAGCCAAGCAAGGTAAGTTTTCAGCCCGTGCTCAATTTGATTTTAGCAATCAATCTCCGATTAATCAACAGTTTTACGCTTACAAAGCTGTTAAGTCAATTTTTACAGATGCACCGGAAAAAATTGTAGTAGTGACCGTAAACGTCTATTACTTTAACTAATAGGATTCAATCATATGAGAATACGATACGATCGAGAAGTTGATGCTCTCTACATAGAGTTGCTGTCATTAGCACCTGGAACAGCGGAAAATAGAGAACTGACTGAAGACATTATTGCTGATTACAGTCCTGACGGCAAACTGGCTGGATTAGAAATTCTTAATGCTTCGCAAGTTTTGGGAGATCAACTAAAAGAAATCATTGTCGAAGATGCTTCGGTTGGTGTCATTCATCAACTGGCTCTTTTGATGAAGTGAGAACTAGAAAAACCCGATCGCAATTAATCCTGTAGGGGCGGGTTCACCAACAATATTTGAGACAAACAAACAGGTGAAATAAACCCGCCCCATCCCACGAATAGGGGAGGGCGGGTTTATAAATACCCTGGATGTGAATCAGAAATACGGGTGAACCCGCCCCTACAGGATTGTCGTAATTGCGATCGTTGTAATGCTGATTTCCCCTAAAACCTCACCGTCACCAAAATCACCCGCCGAGGCTGATTTTCCGCTTCAATAGTATACTCAACCCGCCCAAAACCTTTCGGCCCCGGTTCAACTAAATCATAGCGAGATGTCACCGTCCCGGCGGCTGTATCGTATTGAGCAAAAACAGCACCCGGATTCCTCCCAGCAGACGCATCGGCATCCCCTCCCCAAGAGCCCCAATCATCCAATCGCGATCGCGTTGGTAAGACAGAAGCGGCGATTTCTGGAGGTGTTAATCTTTGATCGGCTAAGACTCTTTGAGCATTATGAATAGCGCACATTGTCGGCCCAGAAATTTTGGCATCGCTATATTGATCTTCCCACTTTTGGACAAAGCCAAAACCCACATTCGGGCCGACTTTATCCTGTCTTTGCCTACCCCACAGCCGACTGGTATCTGATGCAAAATTAGAACCGCTGCCAGTTATGGCTAATTCGGTTCTTTGGCTGGTAAAATTACGGTTGACAAATTGTTTGTCTGCGGTGCGAATGGCGTTGGCGGCCGCTGGTTCTATTTTATTGCTAACATTACTATTGCCTTGTACGATCGGTGAGAGAACGCCGGGGATGGGTTGTGCTCCACAATGTTTTTGAATTCCGTTGAAAACGCGATCGGCTGATAAGGCACTAATCGGAAATTCTAGGGAATAAGCCTCAGCAGGTTTGGGAAAAAAGATGCCAGATGTGGCGGAAGCAGCAAAAGAAGCGCCACCCCAGATGACGATCCGATTAAATTGACGGCGGCTAATGCTCATAATTTATCTACTCCCTGGAGAGCTGGCGCCCGGCTCTAGATTAAATTTGAAGAACTGAAATGGTCTAGAAGCCCAAGGGTGGTTTATACAATTTTGTGCTGTGGAACAGGAGATATCAATAGATACATTTTTACCATTACTAACATCTACCAGCATTGTATTGATCCTTCCAGCTTTCCCCACTTGAGAAGCTACTTGATTTCCATCTACGTAAACATCTATTTTAGGTGGTGAAACCGACTGCTGATCTTGATCGCTAACTCCATACTCTATTCGGAGAGAAGCGCGACCGCCTGGAAGTTTACAAGTCCAACCAGCCTCGCGTGTACTCATAATACTGGTGTATAGTTGTCTGGCTATGGAAATATCCCTACCATCCCTGTCAAAATTTTGTAGTCTCCCATAATTGTCAACCTTACCCCCTGTAACAAGACATTTCAGCTCGAGTATATGGATCGGGCGCTGGGCCTGGGCCACTTGTGCGCCAACAGTCGCTAGAGTAAAAGACAACACCCCAGCCGAGAACAAACCGCTGAGCCACCGATCGCGCTTCATATAAAATATCCTCTCAACACCTTAATCAATTAATATAAAGGATGAGCTGTGTAGGAAAAATCCTGACTTTAGATAGATGACAACATCAAAAATGTCACGATTGTACGAAATGTCAGGTATAATAAATCGTGTAAACTCCAGCTTTTCCCGAATTTATGGATATTGCAGAAGTCTTGACACTGGCAGATGATCTGATTTTTGCTAAGACGGGAAAGCATTTAGATTACGTGCAAGATGCTATTCTGCGGGGGACATTAGAAGACGCAACTTACACGCAAATTGCTCAAGAACTTTACTCAAGTCCAAGTCATGTTAGAAATGTCGGATCGGACCTTTGGAAAACGCTTTCTAAAGGATTGAAAAAAAATATTACTAAAAACAATTTTAGGGCCGTATTAGAAAATAGTAAAATTTATAATTATCAATCAGCAATCGTTGGCGAAAATGTAACAGTTGGTGAGAATGTAACAGTTAATCATAACTTTAATGTTTGTCCTGAAAAAGCCCGATCGCCCAAAACACCCCAAAACCCCGAACCAACAGCAAAACAGCCCCGCATCGACTTAGGCGACGCACCAGAAATCTCGACATTTTTCGATCGCAAATCCGAACTCACAACCCTCGAAAACTGGATTTTAAGCCGCACCCGCCTCATCACCATCCTAGGCTTATCCGGTATAGGCAAAACCGCCCTGACTCTCGAACTAATCCCACAAATTCAACACGAATTCGACTGCATTATCTGGCGAAGCCTCCGCGACGCGCCACCCCTCGCATCACTCCAAACCGACATAATTAAATTCCTCTCCCAGCAGCAAGAAACTAACCCCCCCAATTCCCCCTTATCAAGGGGGGGCGAAGAGATTCAGCCTGCTTCTCCCAGGCGTGGCGAAGAGATTCAACCTCTTTCTCCCCCCCTTAGCAAGGGGGGGTTGGGGGGGGTAATCCACCATTTACGATCGCAGCGCTGTCTCATCATCCTCGATGATGTCCAAACAATCTTCAGCAGCCAACAACTAGCAGGAAACTACAAACCAGGCTATGAAAACTATGGCGCATTCTTCAAACAAATAGCAGAATCATGCCACAACAGTTGCATAATCTTGATTAGTTGGGAAAAACCCAGAGAAATTGCCGCATTAGAAAGCCACCAGAAAAATTGTCAAACATTGCAACTCAATGGTTTAGGCGAATCAGCGCGAGAAATATTCACAGAAAAAGGCCTATCAGAATCAGAAAAATGGTCAGAATTGATCGACCTTTACCAAGGCAATCCCTTGTGGTTAAATACAGTAGCTGCTGCAATTCAAGACTTATTTAGCGGCAAAGTTTCTGAATTTTTATCCTATGATAGCCTAGTTTTAGGAGACTTAGAATATTTATTGAACAAACATTTTCAGCGCTTGTCAGACTCCGAAAAACAAGTCATGTCCTGGTTGGCAAATCAAAACAAACCAGTCGAAATCTCCAAAAAGCCAGCCCTTCTGGAATTATCCCCTTCAGAATTCCTAAAAGCCGTGGAATCCTTGAGACGGAGGTTGTTAATCGAAAAAGTCCAAAAGGGCGATCGAACGCTGTTTGCAGTCCAACGGGCGATCGCAGAATACTTAAACAGTTGACAGTTGACAGTTGACAGTTGACAGTTGACCATTCGGCTACGCTCAGGGCAGGCAGTTGATAGTTGACAGTTGACAGCAAACAGTTGATAGCGAGGTTATAACTGTAAAACATCCAAACACATCAGCGTTAATCTGCGTTCATCAGCGGTTAAAAAATAAAAAAATCAATAACAACGATCGCCCTTCTACATAAAAGAGCGATCGCCTATTTTTGGGGAATGGCGATCTCTTCAAATCTATATTCAAGCAAACAGCAAATTTTCTACTAAAGTTTTAGGTTCTGGGAGAGATTTACCATCTACCTGATATTCTTCAACTAAAAGCTCTAATACCTCTACTGCATTCTGCAAAGCGGCTTCGTAGGTATCTCCATGAGTGTGGAACTGCTGAGATGGAAAATCAGGTAAGTGAACTAGATAGCAGTTATCTTCATCCGACCATTGAATAACAATTATATAAGGTAATTTCATGATTCAGGTTCCTCTTCTTCAATTGCTTTCAATATTCCAAGTTTTCGATTAACTTCTCTCTCTAAATACAGTTTCGCATCATCGCCATCATTGCCAGCAATGGTAATTGGTTCAGTAGGTAGTAAAGGATGAACCCATCTTGTATGGCTGCCTTTTGCCGAACGATAAGTAAACCCAGCTTTTAGCAGCAGGCTTTTGAGTTCTCGAATCTTTTTGGGCATAAACAGACATTAAAATTGTGGCTAGGCGACGAAAATACTTTAATCATATTCCAGAAAGTAGGGTTTGGACAAACGTACCCTACTACATGAATTTGAAGTAGTTTCAGCGTTAATCCGCGTTCATCAGCGGTTAAAAAATAAAAAATCTAACTTTTAGCAAAACATTAATCCAAAAAGCCCCATTTAGCCCTAAAATGAAAAAGACTGACTAGCCAACAATGCCCTATGTTTGAAGCCCTTGCCGATCGACTCGAATCCACCTGGAAAAAACTGCGCGGACAAAATAAAATCTCCGAGAGCAACATCCAAGACGCCATCAAAGAAGTCCGCCGCGCCCTCCTGGAAGCCGATGTCAACCTCCAAGTCGTCAAAAACTTCGTCGGAGAGGTAACAGCCAAAGCACAAGGCGCAGAAGTCGTTTCAGGCGTCCGTCCCGACCAACAATTCATCAAAATCGTCCACGACGAACTCGTCCGCGTCATGGGGGAAACCAACGTACCCCTCGCCACCGCCGAATCCGGGCCCACAGTCATCCTGATGGCCGGTTTGCAAGGAACCGGGAAAACCACAGCTACCGCCAAACTAGCGCTGCACCTCCGCAAGCAAAATCGTACCGCACTGCTAGTCGCAACTGACATTTATCGACCAGCCGCGATCGACCAATTGCTGACTCTCGGCAAACAAATCGACGTACCAGTATTTGAACTAGGCACCGATACTGACCCCGTAGAAATTGCCCGCCAAGGCATCGAACATGGCAAACAACTAGGCGTCGATACAATCATCGTCGATACAGCAGGCCGCCTGCAAATCGACCAAGACATGATGGCCGAATTGCTTCGCATCAAACAAACAGTACAACCCCACGAAACGCTGTTAGTTGTTGATGCCATGACCGGCCAAGAAGCAGCGAATTTAACCCGCACTTTTCACGACCAAATCGGCATTACCGGCGCCATCTTAACCAAATTAGACGGCGACAGTCGCGGCGGTGCAGCGCTATCAGTGCGACAAATATCCGGCGCGCCAATTAAATTTGTCGGCGTTGGTGAAAAAGTGGAAGCATTGCAACCATTTTATCCCGATCGCATGGCATCGAGAATCCTCGGCATGGGCGATGTCTTGACGCTAGTCGAAAAAGCGCAAGAAGAATTCGACATCGCCGATGCCGAGAAAATGCAAGAGAAAATGCTCACGGCAAAGTTCGACTTTACCGACTTTCTCAAACAAACTAGATTGCTCAAAAACATGGGTTCCCTCGGCGGCATCATGAAAATGATTCCCGGGATGAACAAACTCTCCGACGAACAAATGCGGCAGGGAGAAGTGCAATTAAAACGCACCGAAGCCATGATTAATTCGATGACAACTGAAGAACGTCGCAACCCCGAACTTTTAGCAAGTTCTCCATCCCGCCGCCGTCGCATCGGAAAAGGCGCAGGCTACGCAGAAAACGACGTAACAAAACTCGTTAGCGACTTCCAGAAAATGCGTACCATGATGCAGCAAATGAGTCAAGGTAACTTTACAGGAATGGGAGGATTGCCGGGAATGCCGGGAATGCCAGGAATGCAGGGAATGCAGGGAATGGGCGGCCAGAAGAAAAAGAAAAAAAACAAGCCTAAAAAAGGTTTTGGTCAGTTGTAAAAAATGGTTCGTAGTTAGGACTTCAGTCCTCTCTTTGATGCGGACTGAAGTCCTCACTACAAACCTATGGAAACCGTAGGGTGCGTCGCTATTGATAATTTGCACATCAGCTTGAAAAGCTCATAGCGACGCACCCTACACAATAGTTTTTTTGTTACCAATTTTTACCCAAAAAAGGCTGCAATTGAATATGGTACAAACATTTACTCAACCAGAAACCATATCTCTAGAAGTGCCGAATTCGATCGCCCTGCTTGTAAGTTGCGAGCAATTCGAGGCCCTAGCATTGGCAAATCCCGACTTAAGATTAGAAAGAACCACAGAAGGAGAATTAATAGTGAATCCACCCACCGGCGGAGAATCCAGCGAAAGGAATTTCAACATTACCGGGCAACTTGCTCGCTGGTGCGATGACAACGAGGATTTAGGATCGGGTTTTGACTCTTCGGGAGGATTCATCCTTCCTAACGGTGCTAACCGTTCTCCCGACGCTTCCTGGGTGAGTCGAGAACGCCTCGAAGCCTTGACACCCAAACAGCGAAAAGGCTTCGTTCCCCTATGTCCGGACTTTGTAGTAGAATTGCGATCGGCATCTGACAGTCTCTCCACCCTCCAAACAAAGATGCGAGAATATATTGACAATGGTGCGAGATTGGGCTGGTTAAACAAGCAGAAGTAGAAATATTAATTAATCCAACCGAGTTGTCGGGAGAGGATGTATTGCCAGGATTTGTGTTGAATTTAAGGCGAGTTTGGGGTTAAATTTACGGAGAAGTTGCTATGGTACAAACATTTACTCAACTAGAAACCATATCTCTAGAAGTGCCGAATTCGATCGCCCTAACCGTCACCGGCGACCAATTCGAGGCCTTAGTATTCGCAAATCCCGACTTGAGATTAGAAAGAACCGCACAAGGAGAATTAATAGTGAATCCACCCACAGGAGGCGAATCCAGTAGCCGCAACCTCAGCATCAGCGGGCAACTCGGCAACTGGTGCGAAACACACGAAGATTTAGGAGAAGGCTTTGACTCTTCGGGAGGATTCATCCTTCCTAACGGTGCAACCCGTTCTCCCGATGCTTCTTGGGTGAGTCGAGCTCGCTGGGAAGCACTAACTGCAAAAGAACGAAAAGGCTTCGTTCCCCTATGTCCCGACTTTGTAGTAGAATTGCGATCGGCATCTGACAGTCTCTCCACCCTCCAAACAAAGATGCGAGAATATATTGACAATGGTGCGAGATTGGGCTGGTTACGAGTTATCGGGTGAAGACGTATTGCCGGGATTTGTGTTGAATTTAAGACGAGTTTGGCGTTAAATTTCCTGTACGCCCCCATACCAGAAGATGGCGCCCGAGTTCTGGCCCAGAGAGATATTTGGCTTTGTCAGGCCACGATAGATTTAGCTGTTACCTTACAGCTTTTGATGCGATGATTTTTAATGCCATTGGCCTCAAGTCCTAACTGCGAACCACGGACATCACGAGTTTTACAGAACTTTACGTAGCTTGAGAGCGATCGACCAACAATAAGCTTTAGACTTTTAAACAAATGTCGCTAATTCCAGAAATCCGGACTTTAATCTACCGTAAAAAAACATTATGTTTCCAACTCACCGCCCCCGCCGCCTCCGCAACCATCCCCAACTCCGCCGGATGGTACGCGAAAATATCTTGACAACCAGCGACTTAATTTACCCCCTATTTGCCGTACCAGGGGAAGCTTTTGCCAAAGAAGTCAGATCGATGCCCGGAGTTTACCAGCTATCGGTAGACAAAATCGTAGAAGAAGCAAAAGAAGTTTACGATCTCGGTATTCCCGCGATTATTTTATTCGGCATTCCCGCAGACAAAGATACAGACGCGACAGGTGCTTGGCACGATTGTGGCATCGTCCAAAAAGCGACGGCAGCAGTTAAAGCAGCCGTACCAGATTTAATTGTTATGGTCGATACTTGTCTGTGCGAATATACGAGTCACGGTCACTGTGGCTATTTGGAAGTCGGAGATTTAAGCGGCCGAGTTTTGAACGATCCGACGCTAGAATTGCTGAAAAAAACAGCCGTTGCTCAAGCTCAAGCTGGTGCAGATATTATTGCACCTTCGGGAATGATGGATGGTTTTGTGGGAGCAATTCGCGAAGGATTGGACTCGGCTGGATTTGAAGATCTTCCCATCATGTCCTACGCGGCAAAATATGCCTCAGCTTATTATGGCCCGTTCCGGGATGCGGCGGATTCGGCTCCGCAATTTGGCGATCGGCGCACCTATCAAATGGATCCAGGAAATGGCCGCGAAGCTCTCAAAGAAATTGCTCTGGACATTGCTGAAGGTGCGGATATGCTAATGGTTAAACCAGCTTTAGCGTACATGGACATTATCTGGCGCGTCAAGGAAGCCACTAATTTGCCAGTTGCTGCTTACAACGTTTCTGGAGAATACGCGATGGTGAAAGCCGCCGCCCTCAACGGTTGGATTGATGAAGAAAGAGTGGTGATGGAAACCTTGACAGGATTCAAGCGTGCTGGTACCGATTTGATTTTGACTTATCACGCTAAAGATGCCGCCCGCTGGCTGCAAAACTGAGACATTCGTGATGCCCGAATACCTTTGAACTCGGAATACCGGGCGGTTGAAACCGCGTCTATACAAACAAAACCCGCCTCCGCGGGTTGAAGACAAGGAGGTAAAAATTACGCGATCTTCTTTAGGAATACTGGGCGGTTGAAACCGCGTCTATACACACAAAACCCACCTCCGCGGGTTGAAGACAAGGAGGTACAAATTACGCGATCTTCTTTAGTCCGCGGAGGCGGACTTCACTTGTCTAGAAGCGGTTTCAACCGCCGTCTAATCTTTATACAAAAAAGTATTAATAATTACGGAAATTAGTTGCGTTTTGTGTATAAATAAAAATAGTTTTGTAAATCGGGAATTCAATCATCGATCGTTCCCAAGCAAAATTAACTTTCACTCCTGCAAGACAGTAAAAGTAACACAGTTTAGATAAAACTTACAGGCACATTGAGCATGACATCAACGACTAGGGATTCCAGTCAGATTCAATTTTGCACAAGTCGCGATCGCGTTGACATAGTACAAATCCAAGAACTATTTAAAGCCGCCGCCTTTTGGGCGAGGGCGCGCAAGATAGAAGATTGGGAAATTGCGATCGCCAACAGCGAACCAGTTGTGACAGTTTGGGATGGCCCGCAGGCGATCGGCTTTGCCAGAGCCACCTCAGACGGCATCTATCGAGCCACCATCTGGGATGTCGCCATTCATCCAGATTACCAAGGTGCAGGACTCGGCCGTAAATTAGTGCAAACTGTCTTGAGTCACCCTCGGATGTGCCGAGTAGAGCGAGTTTACCTGATGACAACTTACAAACAAAGCTTCTACGAGCGCATCGGTTTTCAGCATAACGCCAGCACTACAATGGTACTTGAAAATCAGCTTTTAGAAGAGAATATCGAATTAGAAATTAGCAAAGGCGAATTGCTAACTGCTATTTGCTAAACCAGCACAAAAGTCCCACCCAAATCTATAAAATGTAGGTGCGCCGCAGCGCACCTTACTACTTATTAATTATTATCCACAATCAGCCACAAGACAGTCGTTTTCCTACAATTAATTGAGCGATAGTTATCTCAAATCCGTTAGGATCGGAATGATATAAACGGAGGACACGGCAGTGTCGTTTCCCTACCATCGATCGCGGTAGGGACACGGCACTGCCGTGTCCTCTATATTATTTCGGCAAAGCCGGAATGGATATTAATCAGTTACAAAGTCAGTTGCCGAACTTCCTCGATCACAAAGTTGCCAAAGGAATAGAACATTGAGTGCGGTTAAAATTGGACTCTTCCGACTCAGAAGGCACAGCCAAAACTTCCAACTTTCCCTTCATCAAAGTTAAAAGTGTCTGATTCATCAACAACCTCATGCCAGAAGAGACGTGAGAATTATCGCTGCTCTTAGTAGCATCCGACTCCAAATCGTGCTTCAGCAAATCCCAAGATTCGCTCCAAGCACTAACCGAGCGCTGATCGTCCACCCAAATATGAACGCATCCAGATTCCGGCGAAGAATGTGCAGAAACAGAAATACTTCCCTCCTCCATCTGAGCAATAGCAGTATCTATCAAATTGACTAAAACTTGCCTAAACCTCGGCAAATCTGCCAATACATAAATGCCCGGATCGGGTGGCAATATCTCCAGACGAATGCTGCGATTAGCAGCTTGTAAGTAAGTTAAATCATCAATTTCATCAAAAACCTTAGCTAACTGAATCGGCTCAATATCCATCGTGTCAGTGCCGTGTTCAGTTTTAGCAACAGAGATAATTTCATCTATCAATTTCACCAGCTTGAGTGCTGCAACGTGAGCTTGTTCGACAAACTCTCGCTCCTCAGCAGGATCGTCGCACAAATCCGACAGAATTAATTGGAGCGTACCAATCATAGTGCTCAGGGGCGATCGCAACTCGTGAGAAGTTCGAGCCAAAAAGCCCGCCTTAAATAGACTCATCTCCGATGCCATCTGATAAGCCAATTGAGTTTGCTTCAGTTGATCGGAAAGGGCATCAAACTTCTCTAAATCATTTTCTTGAGGAGTTGGAGGCACATAGGGAGCAGGTTCTGGCTGTTGCGAGCTTTTTTGCTGCCTGCGCCAAATCAAACTGCTTCCGAAACCCAGTCCGAGTCCCATACCTAAATATATCAAGTCGCTCCAGCCGATCGGCGCCATATTACTTTGCCTAGGAGTTTAGCTTTTAGCATTCTAGCTCGATCGCGCCTTGTCGCAATATTTCCCAACCGCCACCAGTCCATTTAGCCACAGTCGAAGGCAAACTCGAAGCCGTCGGTGCGGTTGGCGCTGTTGCTAATTCAGTAGCAACTAATGTCAAAACTTCGGGAAACTGTGCCTCAATTTCTGCCACCGACTCTAGAGGCGCTTGGCCTGATAAATTAGCACTGGTAGTTGCCAAAGGGCCTGTCTGCCCTAAAATCTGGAGTGCAAGGGGAAAGTTAGGCACTCGTACTCCGATCGTAGTGCGATCGATCGCATTCATGGCAGTCGGCACCAGCGGCGAAGCCGGCAGCACCAAAGTTAACGCCCCAGGCCAATAGGATTCAGCCACTTGTTGCCACAAATTCAACTCTCCTGGACTCCCCTGCACGTAAGGCCACAAAGCCTCAGCCGATGCAGCCATCAAAATCAGCGGTTTGTCTTGACGGCGCCCTTTAGCTGCAAAAATCAACTCCGCGCGATCGGGCCGCGTCGCCAAAGCGGGTACAGTATCGGTAGGAAAGCTGACAATATAATCTCCTGAAATTGCCCCTTGAATCAAGGAGGCGATCGAAACTTGAGTCATCCGATTTTAGATTGTAGATTTTAGGTTTTAGATTTTAGATTTTGCATAAATCTTTGATTGATAAGTTAACCACAGATGTCAAGCAGATCAACACAGATCGACGCAGATAATTTCAAGATCGGAGAGCGAATAAATCCCATGCAAGTCTATTTTAGAATTGCAGCATATTTTTGGAATCTAAAGACGATAGGCTAAAGCAAAGCGATCGATTCCTGCCAAATCCGCAAATATCTGAACATCGCAATAACTCCCGTGACTTCGTAGCATATCAGCTACCGCCGTTTCTTGTCCCGCCATCATCTCAACCAACCAAACTCCCCCAGATTCTAAATAATCCGGAGCCGTTTCTACCAAATGCCGGATGCAATCTAAGCCATCAAAACCGCCATCTAAGGCCAGGTGAGGTTCGTGCTTCAAAACTTCCGGTTGCAGAGTCAGCACCGTGCTGCTGGGAATGTAAGGCGGATTAGACACCATGCCACTAACTTTAGCCTTGAGAAATTCTAGCGGTTCCCACCACAAACCTTGATAAAAATTAATTCGCGATCCAAAGCCTAAATTTTCAGCATTCAGTCGAGCAACTGCCAAAGCTTCCGAACTGCAATCTACTGCATGAATCGTAGTATTTTTCAACGCACAAGCCAAGCCGATCGCGATCGCCCCGCTACCCGTTCCCAAATCCACCCAATCCGATGTTGGATTCACTGAATGGCTTTTCATAGCATCCACAGCCAAATCGATCAGCAATTCCGTTTCAGGACGAGGAATTAGCACCGCCGGCGTTACTTTCAGCGAAAAATCCCGCCAATGTGCAACTCCCGTTAAATACTGCACCGGCACCCGTTCCTGCAACCGTCGCTGCCAAAGTCGATCGAGTTCTGATACAGACAACTTTAATTGAATTTTTGGCAAATCTTTAAACGACTCCAAACGCAGAGCCAACTTATCCAAACCTGCCAGCTCTTGCAGCAGCCAGTCGAGTTCTACTTGGGGAATCTCAGAGGCGATCGCATCAATCTTAGCTTGATTCACCCACTGCCAAAGCTCTAAACCGGAAACAAACATAAGACTTTTTGGTAATTGGTAATTGGTAATTGGTAATTGGTAATTGGTAATTGGTAATTGGTAATTGGTAATTGGTAATTGGTAATTGGTAATTGGTAATTGGTAACAAAACCTAATTATGTAGGGTTCCATCCACAGCGCACCTTACCGCTACTATAAGTAGCACATGAACCAATTTTTGAGTAAATCTTGTCTGTAACTAATGACTAATGACCAATGAGTACCCTTCGGCTTCGCGAGCGGGCAAGATGACTAATGACCAATTACCAATGACTAATGACTAATGACTGCTAACTAATGACCAATGACTACTGACTACTGACTATTAGCGAGCCGGTCGAGCTGGAGCTGGAGATGCAGCCGGTCGAGCTGGAGCTGGAGATGCAGCCGGTCGAGCTGGGGCTGGAGATGGAGCCGCCTGTGGATTTTGGTTGCCAGTACCAGCCGGTTGGCGCGATCGCAGATATTCTAATGATTCCCGCGACGGAATCAAAATCATTTGGCTCAAAGACGGGTCATTTTCAGTACCCAAAGCTTCCAAAATCCTCTCCAAGTTCACTACCTCAATCTTAATTGTGGCAGTCACGTTCGGCTGCTGTTGCTTAAAACGCTCGACCATTTCCTGCAAGTCCTCCTTATTAAAAAACAGAGGAAGCTCTTCTTTATCGCCCCGTTGAATCGTCAAATAACCATTTTCCGGGCCACCTCTCGCCACAAACAGAGGTACACCGTTTAACTCGCTAACTTGTTGGCCAGTCTGCTGAAGTACAGTTTTCGCCGACTGTACCTGCTGCGCTGCCGGAATAAAAGCAAACAGCACCTGATCCGGCTTGCCTTTATTTTCTTGAGCCAACCGATAAATTTCCCCCAGTGACACGGGTGTCACACGCGCCGACGCCGCCAACTGAGGATTTCCCGTTTTCAGTTGATCGACAAAAGCTTGAGCATCTTTCTGGCTGATGAAAATTCTGGCTACCGAAGCATTACCAGTTTGACCCTGACCTTGCTTGGGAACAGAAGCAATGAAGAACGCACCCTGACCGTCTGTAATCGTAAATACCGGCACCGGGCGTAACTTTTCTACAATTTGTGGCACTGGCAATGCGAGTGCAGACATCTTGGCAATGGGCGAGGGGCCGAGCAGAGTGCAGCCCACAATCCCCAATATTGCGCCTAAACGAACTAATGATTTCATGTTTTTCCACTCCCGAGCGATCCTGAAACACATTAACGCAAAGACTGGCTCCTTGACACGATCGGCAAAAACTACCTCAATCGGTTGGCATTTTCAACAAATGTAAACCTCAGCCGCAGTTTGTGCTTGAATCTATTATTTAAAATTGTGCGATCGGGATGACAGGATTTGAACCTGCGACATCCTGCTCCCAAAGCAGGCGCGCTACCAAGCTGCGCTACATCCCGGTGTATTGGCTATCTCTTAACCATTAACGCAGAAAACCACCTGCTTGTCAAGCTTTTTTTTAATTTTAGCTTTCGATGCAGCTACGTCGAAGTTTTTTTAAGGTTGTGGGGCTTGACAAGCTGCGGGGATACATAAAAGCGTAACTGACCGCAGCCCACAGGCTTGTGAGGTGTTTGACAGCTTGAATATTGGATTTATTCAACAAATCAATGCTGACCTCCACCGGACGAGCTAATCTGGATACCAAAACATACCTTTAATGCCCTCTGGATCGGACATAAAGCCCAAATTTCGGTAAAAATCCACCACCTGAGGGTCAGCAAATAAGGTAATGTTGCTGATGTCTTCACTGCGGAGTTTTTTAATGATGTATTTCATCAGTGCCTTGCCCATGCCTTTACCCTGGTAATCAGGATGAACTACCACATCCCAAAGCGTGGCATTAAAAGCATGGTCTGAAGTCGCTCTGGCGAAACCGACCAGCCGTCGCTGGCTGCCCCGTATCTCCCACATAGAGACGACTAGGAAGCTGTGCACAATAGCTTTTTTGACTTTACGCAGGGGACGGCGGGACCAACCCACTGCATTACAAAGTTCTTCGAGTTCGTAGAGGTCAATGTCCCGATCGCAACTAAAAAAGATGCGAGCGTTGCCGCTGGCGGGTTTGCGAAACATTGGGGAAAGCGGATCGCCTAACCCAAGAGCCACATCTTCCTCAAATTCCGCTGTTTGGGGTACAGAGGCAGACTCAGAACTACTAAATAAGTTTTTCCAAAAACCCATGCAGGCGCGGTTAAGGTAGTAGAAGTTGGACGACGTGAAAGAGAGCCCGATAGATAAACCCACTCCGATCGGCGTGGGATGAACTGCGGGTAGCCTCTTGAGGAACAGTTTACGGTACACTCATCTTACGCCGAAAACAGGGATTTGTCGTCCAACATTGACTCTGTGCTTTTTTGCTTCTCGTCAAGTTTGGTAGAACTGTTCTCCTAGCCTGTGCCAGGACAACCCAGTGTTAAGGTAAAATTTGTTGCCCAACCAGGACAGAGGCATTTTAGGAATTGCTTCTTTTGAGTACCGCCGATCGCGTCGGAACTCATATACTTGGTGGAAAATGCTAATGGAATGGCACAACCGTGACATTCTAGTTAGATATTCCCAGACAGATTTGATTTTTGTTTTTAGTGAGGAGACGGGCGAAATTTAAGTCGAATCGTCAAATCGAAAATCCCATTGCCATAAGGCATGGGAGGACTAACTAAATAACAAATTTGCCGGACATTACGGGACAATCTGATACAATCAAACAAGAGTTGAGGAAAAAACTATTGTCAAGTACGTCCCACTCTCACCATCATTCATCCTTGGAGTCAACGAAAGAAATCTCCGATGTTGGGAACAAAGCCAGTGAAAAATCCAAAAGCTTCTTCCCCTATTGGAACGAATTTTCTCATGAGATGTCCGAATGGTTGTCGTTGCCCACAAAAACCGATTGGCAAGAAGAGGCTTTGACCAATGCCAATGGAACAGCGAGCAAAACTGGTGTAAACTCCTGGTACCGGGTAAAACAAACCTTAGTCCAGAACAAAAAATGCTTGAAGACGTGCTTGCAGTCCTCCACCGATCGAGTAGTAGATTGTACGGACGGCGACAGTATAAAACTCAAATCTCACAAGCTCAGGATTTATCCCAGTCAGGAATTAAATAAAGTCTGGCGTAAATGGCTAGCAGCCTGTCGTTATTGTTTCAACCAAGCAATAGCAATGCAGCGCAAAAAGCCCTTAAGTAAGTTGCAGTTGCGTAACGAAGTTATGCGAGGCGATTTACCAGAATGGGTAAAAGAAACGCCTTGTCATATCAGACAGAATGCTATTTTTGATGCTCACCGAGCATTTAAGGCAAGTTCAGACGCCAAGTTCCGTAGCATCAGAGATTACTCTCAAACCATAAAGTTTAACGATTCAAACTTCAAAAAAGGCACTTGGTATCCTTCCTTAACCAAAGGATTAACCTATCATACTTCTGAGATAATTCCTGAGTGCGATCGAGGTACTCAGTTGGTATACTGCAAGGGTCGTTGGTTTGCAGTGTTTCCTCTGTCAGTTACCGCAGAGCCTACGGACGCAACAGGAATTATTGCATTAGATCCCGGCGTAAGAACATTTATGACCGGGTTTGATGGCAATAAATTCCTTGAGTTTGGAGGTGGTGACATGGGGCGAATAGCTCGTCTCTGTCAACACCTAGATAACCTAATGAGCCGAATGTCTCAAGCTACGAAACAGCGCCGAAAACGAATGAGACAAGCGGCTCACCGTATGAGAATACGCATTCGTAATTTAGTAGACGAATGCCAGAAACAAACCGCTTGCTATTTAACTAGCAACTATAGAGTCATATTTCTTCCGACTTTTGAGTCTTCCCAAATGGTCGCCAAAGCACGAAGAAAGATTCGTTCAAAAACTGCTAGAGCCATGTTGACATGGGCGCATTACAGATTCAAACAAACCATCAAACATCAGGCAAATGTTAGAAATGTCAATGTGATTGATGTCACTGAAGAATACACGTCTAAAACTTGTACCCATTGCGGTCACGTACATCAAAAGCTAGGTGGTTCTAAAGTGTTTACTTGTCCTGAATGTGGCTGTTCAATCCCACGAGATTACAATGGCGCTTTTGGTATATTACTGAAAGCTTTGCGGGATACCGCCTCTATCTCCTATGAGGGTGATAGTGCTCTCGTTACTTTGTCCGGTAATAGCCGGGCAAGTGTCGCGTAAATGTATCAGTCAATACCTAGTATATCTCCCGCACCTTCCCCTCAATTATGGCTTCGGGTTTAAAACCATCTACACTAGAACTTCTCAAGCGCTTTAACCGAGCGTTTCCACAGTTTTACGAGCAATTTGTCAGCAGCGAAATCCAACTGCAAAACCTCAAATTAGCTTACCAACTTTACAAAACTCGGCAAGCCGTCATCGAAATAAGAGCCGAAGGTAACAAAAGTGCCCTGCATTTTGCTTACCGGAACCAGTCTTTCCTACTGAGCGACATTTTCGGTGTGCTGGCTGCCTACGGGCTGACGATTCACAGTCTCAGTCTCTACGGTCAAATTTACCCGCCGATGCTGGTATTTATCAAATTGGTGGTATCTCGCGGTGGCAAGGTACTGGCAGATAAAACAGCCGAAAACGTCTGTAGGGCGGTTCGAGAGGCCTTGGCGGGGCATTTTGAGGTGGAAGAGATGTTGGCTGTGGAATTTAATTTAGACGCGGGTTTGGAGGATGTGGCTACTGAATTTTACGTCGATCCGGTTTTCCACTTGCCGGCTTTGCTGATTGAAGCAGACAACCAGCCTGGACTTTTTTACAAGGTTATGTATGCCATCTGGCAAGAGGATTTGTTGGTGGTGAATGCAAATTTATTGGTTTGGCGGGGGCGAACTCGCTTGATTCTCTACTTGTTGGGCCCCAATGAAAGTTTGATTCCTGAGTATCTGGGGCAGAAAATCGCTGAGGGGGTGCGACAAAGATTGTTGGGCGAGCGGTTTTAGGAATAGCGCCTGACGCTGGTGAAAGCCGGTTTATCACAACAACGTTTCGGAGCTATCAGATCGAGCTTAAGGACGTTCTTAATTCCTGAAACCCTTGATTTTATTACTTCTTTGTGATTTCTACTTCCGACTTCCATTTCTCTTGCGTTCAGAAACTGGGTTTTTGCTCAAAACCTGATATTCATCGAGAGAAAGTTAAACTGAGCCGATCGCCCGGAGTGTAACTGCCGATCCCTCTGTCTTGATTTCGCGATAGGATAAAATTATGGCAACCATCGACATCCTAGGGGTTCGGCACGCTTGCGATTTGACGGCTCCCACTCCAACTTCCCCGGTTCTGGTATTTGTCCACGGCTGGCTGTTAAGCCGCCGCTACTGGCAACCTCTGACCGATCGCTTGGCACCCAGCTATCAGTGCCTGACTTACGATTTGCGAGGGTTTGGCGATTCTCAATCCGACGGCGATGATAGTCGCGAGCGAGGAGAATCGCTAAGTTCCTACACTCCCGCAGCCTACGCTCGCGATTTGGAAATTTTACTCAAAAAACTGGATATTTCTAGTGCTTGGCTGGTGGGACACTCTCTCGGCGGTACGATCGCTCTTTGGGGAGCCAGCCAATTGTGCGATCGTATTAAAGGTGTTCTCTGTATTAATGCAGGCGGCGGCATCTATCTAAAGGAAGAATTCGAGCGATTTCGAGCCGTCGGCACACAGCTAGTAAAAATGCGTCCCCGCTGGCTGCCTCATTTGCCACTAGCAGATTTGGTGTTTGCCCGCGATTCTGTCGATCGCTCGATCGGGCGATCGTGGGGACGGCAGCGCTTGAGAGATTTCGTGGCAGCCCATCCAGATGCAGCTTTGGGGGCTTTGTTGGACTCCACCACAGAAGCCGAGATTCACCTGTTGCCGCAAATAGTGTCCCGACTCAAGCAGCCCGTGTATTTTATTGCCGGCACTAAAGACAAAATTATGGAACCAAAATACGTGCTGCATTTGGCTAGCTTTCACTGGATGTTCCAAGGTTGTGGCGAAAATGTGCTTCAGCTTCCCGATTGCGGCCATTTGGCAATGGTGGAACAGCCAGATGCAGTGGCTAGTTACCTACAAAATATTCTGAAAGAACACACTTAAAGGGCATGGGGCATGGGGCATGGGGCATGGGGCATGGGCCTTCCCAGGGCATGGGGCATGGGGCATTAGAACTTACCAATAACCAATAACCAATAACCAATAACCAATAACCAATAACCAGTAACAACTGACTTCTTCCTTAACCTAAAATCTGTTATGTTTAAGTAGATAAGTCTGTCCGATCGCCCTTTTCGGACAAAGCTTTTCAATGGCTTTCAACTCTAAAATCTTACTCTGCTTAAATATTATTTGTGCGCGTTAACCTCACCGATCGGCAACAACACATCCTTTGGGCAACGGTTCGCCACTACATAGCAACAGCGGAACCCGTTGGCTCAAAAGCTTTGGTTGACGAATACAACCTCAGCGTCAGCCCAGCTACCATTCGCAATGCGATGGGGACTCTTGAAAAAGCTGGACTGCTATATCAGCCCCACACTTCTGCCGGACGAGTCCCCTCTGACTCCGGCTACAGAATTTATGTAGACCAGTTGATTCAGCCGTCTGATACGCTGGCCCGTAAGGTGGAACAGGTACTGGATCAACTCAATTGGTCGGATGGGCGCATGGATGGGGCACTCCGCGGCGCTGCTAAAATTCTGGCAACGATCAGCGGTTATATTGCCATGATTACCATACCGCAAACCAATATGGCTTGCTTGCGACACTTGCAACTGGTGCAGCTAGAGGCGGGTAAGGTGATGCTGATCGTGGTGACGGATGCCTACGAAACTCATTCGGTGTTAGTACAGTTGCCGAAGGGCGCAGAAGGTAATTGGCCGGATGTTGAAATTGTCGATCGCGAATTGCAGATTTTGTCCAATTTTTTGAACAGCAAGTTACGCGGACGATCGCTCTCGGAACTCTCCGCTGTAGACTGGAGCGAGTTAGACCGGGACTTTGAACTGTACGCGGAGTGGATGGAAACCATGCTGGCTGCATTGAGCAGCCGTCAAAGCAATCCAACCTACACGCGGATTCTGATCGGCGGTTTGGCAGAAGCGCTGCGCTTGCCAGAGTTTTCGCAGTTGCAGCAAGTTCAAACCCTGGTGCAACTGCTCGAACAAGAACAGGAACTGCTTTGGCCTTTGATTTTTGAATCGCCTGATTTGGACTCGCCTGGGAAACGGGTAACGGTGCGTATTGGTTCAGAAAATTCGTTAGAACCAATTCGCGGCTGTACTCTGATTTCTTCGACTTACCGCCGGGGATCAATGCCAGTGGGTAGTGTTGGGGTTTTGGGACCGACGCGGATGGTTTACGAAAATGCGATCGCGGTGGTGGAAGCTGCGGCGGATTATTTGTCCGAAGCTATTGGCGGAAATCGAGTGAATTTTCCCGAAGGATAACATATTGTTATATTTACCATAATTTAGATAGCCCCAAGCCTAACTGGCTTGGGGTTTAATTGTGTTTGCCGGATGTAGTGGCAACATTAAAAAAACCATTTTTTTGTCAATAAACATTTGCTTGGGTGCAGCGACCTGTGCAAGGCAAATATGTTTGTAGGGGCGAAGCATGACCGCAGTGAATATAAGATTATAACTAATAACTTATATGCGGTCATGCTTCGCCCTCTTCAAAAACCAGATAAGCATCGTTCAATAGAGATTTTCGCAAACAACCCGGTTGCTGCTTCTACGAGTAACTCGGAAACTGGCAGGAGTTGCGGGCGATCGGGTTTGACACAGCCAGTGAACCCCGATCGCCCATTTACAGGAAGCGCTGGCGGAGCGCCAGTCGCTCGGTTGCTTTCAGCAAGCTAAGCAAGGAGTTTTGTCGGCACTATCCAGTTGGCGATCCCGCGCACTCCAGGATAGTGCCTGCGAGAAATGAATTGAAGACCCGGGATCTGCACTTCTATGGGCCCCCAAGGCAGCAAAATATCAAAATCTTAAGACATTTTAGAGAGTTCGTCAAAAAGATCTAAAAAAGATTAGTCTTGAGAGGAAAGCTATATTTCTTTTGGGAATAGCCCGGGTTAAACAATTGCCCACAAGTTGCAGCAATTTTGGCTTGAATGCCACTCCAGAAAAGATTGAAGCGCTGAGTTAAGATCGAAATTAAATTTAGGGAATTTTCTTTTACCATTCAATGAAATCGACCGATATAACTAAGAATACCTTTGCCATAACAACGCCTCTGTATTATGTCAATGATTTGCCTCACGTTGGCAGCGCTTACACGACTATGGCAGCCGATGCCCTAGCCAGATTTGAGCGGCTGCGGGGCAAATCAGTGTTGTTGGTTACCGGAACCGACGAACACGGGCAGAAAATTCAGCGCACGGCAAGCAGTTTGGGACGATCGCCCCAAGCTCACTGCGATTTAGTAGTTCCCGGGTTTGAGGCGCTGTGGGAGCAACTCGACATCCATTACGATCGCTTTATCCGCACAACTTCGCGACGCCACGAGTACATTGTCAAAGAATTTTTCCAGCGCGTCTGGAACTCCGGCGATATCTACTTGAACCAGCAACAAGGCTGGTACTGCGTCTCCTGCGAAGAATTCAAAGATGAACGCGATTTGCTCCCCGGAAATCGCTGTTCCGTCCACACCAGCAAAGAAGTGGAGTGGCGCGACGAAGAAAATTACTTTTTCCGCCTGTCGCGCTATCAAGACCAACTGCTGGCATTGTACGCAGAACGTCCCGACTTTATCGCGCCGGAAAGTCGGCGTAACGAAGTGCTCAGCTTCGTCAACTCCGGACTCCAAGACTTTTCGATTTCTCGGGTGAATCTGGAATGGGGCCTGCCAATACCAGTTGATCCGGGCCACACCATTTACGTCTGGTTTGACGCTTTGCTGGGATACATCACGGCTCTGCTCGATCCGGACAGCGACCCATTGTTAGAGAATGCTTTATCTAAATGGTGGCCGATTGACCTGCACTTGATCGGCAAAGATATTCTCCGCTTCCACGCAGTTTATTGGCCGGCAATGCTGATGTCCGCGGGTATGTCCGTACCTGGCCGCGTCTTCGCTCACGGTTTTTTGACCAAAGACGGCAAAAAAATGGGAAAAACGGAGGGAAATACTTTAAACCCAGTCGAATTGGTGAATAAATACGGCGCTGATGCAGTTCGTTACTATTTCCTCAAAGAAATTGAATTTGGAGAGGACGGCGATTTTAACGAAACTCGGTTTATCAATATATTGAATGCTGAGCTAGCAAATGATTTGGGAAATTTGCTTAACCGCACCTTAAACATGGCTCGCAAATATTGCGGTGGCTGCGTGCCAAATGTGTCTGGGGAAAGTATTTCCGGCGACAACCTTCTCAAGGGTATGAGCCTGGATTTGGGCGATCGAGTGGCGGGTTTTTACGAAGAGTTAGCTTTTAGCAAGGCTTGCGAAGCTGTGCTTGCATTAGTTCGAGCCGGTAACAAGTTTATTGACGTACAAGCACCTTGGAGTTTGTACAAGCAAGGACAGCTCGAAAGTGTTCAACAAGTGCTATATTCTGTTCTGGAATCTGTTAGACTAGCATCTTACCTTTTATCGCCGATTATTCCCAATATCAGCAGTGCTATCTATCAGCAGCTAGGTTTTTCAATTGACTTTAACGATCGGGTTGCAGTTAACAGTTTAGCGACTTTTGCAGTTCATGCTGCCTGGGGCGCTTTGCCTGCAAACCAAACTCTGGGGGAACCCCAACCAGTGTTTAAGCGGCTGGAACTGCTGGAAACAGTAGCGTCATAGTCGGCAGCCTGCGATCGGGGTGCTATGACAGATTATGAATTAGCACTTAATTTCCTTACCAATCTTTCATAAAATTTGAGGCATAACAATCATGTTGAATAGAATAGAAAGCAACGACCTTTTTACGCCGGAACAGGTTCTGGAAAATCGCGGTCGAGTGGCAATTTTTATTGACGGATCTAATCTTTTTTACGCGGCTTTGCAATTGGGAATTGAGATTGATTACACTAAGCTATTGTGTCGTTTAACTGCGGGATCGCGGCTGTTGCGCTCTTTTTTCTACACGGGTGTCGATCGCACTAACGAAAAACAGCAGGGGTTTTTGCTGTGGATGCGCCGCAACGGCTATCGCGTGATTTCTAAGGATTTGGTACAGTTACCCGACGGTTCTAAGAAGGCGAATTTGGATGTAGAAATCGCTGTGGACATGATGGCGTTGGTCGGTTCCTACGACACGGCTGTTTTGGTGAGCGGCGACGGCGATTTGGCCTATGCTGTGGATGCTGTGAGCTATCGCGGCGTGCGGGTTGAGGTGGTGAGTTTGCGATCGATGACCAGTGACAGTTTGATTAATGTAGCCGATCGCTATATCGATTTGGAAATGATTAAGGACGACATCCAAAAAACTTCGCGTCCTAATTATGCCTACCGCCCGTTGTCGGGTTTGAGCTTGATGGACGAACACGACGACAGATAGGGAATGGGGAATGGGGAATGGGGAATGGGGAATGGGGAATGGGGAATGGGGAATGGGGAATGGGGAATGGGGAATGGGGAATGGGGAATGGGGAATGGATTAGAAGTTAAAAATTTAGCTCAAGTATGACAGATTTTTGATTAGTGTTTTTAATTAGCCAATTACCAATTATCAATGCCCTGTTTGGCCAATTACCAATTATCAATGCCCTGTTTGCCCAATTACCAATTATCAATGCCCTGTTTGGCCAATGCCCTGTTATCGATTACCAATGATTAATCTCAAATCCCAAATTACCAATTTCCAATCCCCAAAATCAATGTCGCTATTGTTAGCAGCAATGATTTTGGGGATTAATGCTTGTGCGGCTCCCCAAGAGACTCAAAAGAACAAATTAGCTGAGGATATCAAAACAGCTCAGCAGTCAAATAGCACTTTAACTTTGAACAAAGTAACCCTAGAACAAGCAAACGAAAAGGGTGAGACGTTCTGGAAAGTAAAATCGAAAAATGCGGTTTACAGCAAAGACCAAAAAATAGTTAACGTTCAGAAACCTGTGGGCAAATTGTTTCAGGACGGCAAAGAAATTTATGATATTCAGGGAGAAACCGGGCAGGTATTTCAGGAAGGAAATCAGGTTTTTCTCAAAGGTAACATAGTCGCTACCGATCTGAAAAACGGCGTGGTATTGCGAGGAAATGAGTTGGAGTGGCGCCCGAAGGAAGATGTTTTAGTTGTCCGCAATAACTTGACTGGACAGAACAAACAGGTGACTGCTTCAGCGAAGGAAGCGCGGGTTTTCAGCAGGGCTAAGAGGATGGAGTTATTCGGATCTGTGGTGGCGAATGTTAAAGATCCAATTTTGCAATTGCGAACCGAACATTTAGTTTGGTTTGTGGAGCAACAAAAGGTACACAGCGACCAACCGACTCAACTTGACAGATATAAAGATAAAAAAGTAACAGACAGCGGTTTTGCCGACAAGGTAGATGTAGACTTAAAAACCAAAATTGCCACGCTAACCCAAAACGCTCAATTGATGCCATCAGACCCGCCGCTGCAAATAGAAAGCAGTTTGATGAGTTGGAATTTTCCGGCTCAATATGTGATATCGCCCGGGCATGTGAAGATTTTTCACCGCGTGGAAAAGGTGACGATGACCGGGGATACTGGGCGGGGAGATTTAGATAAAAAGATTTTTTATTTGACGGGAAATGTGGTAGGAATCGGGGAGAAACGTGAATCTCAATTAAATACCGATCGCGTAACGTGGTATTTAAGTAACCAGACCTTCGACGCCGAAGGAAATGTGGTTTACAAGCAATTAAATCCGGTGTTTAATTTGACTGGGCCGAGGGCGGCGGGAGAGTTAAAAAATCAAACTGTGATTGTCAAAGGTGACGGTGCCGGCGGCCAAGTGGTGACGGAATTTGTGCCGGATGAGAATAAGGGAATTTTGGACAGTAGATAGGATTGTTTTGACAATTAATTATGGGTCATCTGAGGTGGCAGGCGGTAGCTTTGGACTCTAGCCTTTCTGCTTCTCTCGGGGTGCTGGGATCGGTTGGTACGGATATCTCGCACGCTGCACACCTGCAACCGGGCTGCCCATAAGCGAGGATAGACTGTAAATTATAAATGTATCGAATAGTAACGGTCTTATGTACAAGCAACTAATTTCAAAGATCAAACCGCTTTTGAAATCACTATTTGCGATCGGTCTGGTACTGACGCTAGCCCTCGGTAACGCTGACGGAGCTCTGGCTGCTCGCAGCGGAGGACGGATGGGGGGCGGATCTTTTAGAGCTCCGGCGCGCAGTTACTCGTCTCCGACTAGCACTTACGCGCCGTCTGGTGGGTACGGTGGTGGCTATCGCGGCGGTTTTGGTGGCGGTTTCGGTTTCCCATTCTTGCTGCCGTTTTTTGGCTTTGGTGGCGGCTTTGGCGGCCTGTTCTCGATTTTGATTTTTATTTCGATCGCCAATTTCCTCGTGCAAAGCTTCCGCCGCGCAGGGGATTCAACTGACGAACTCGGCAACAGCGCGCCTACTACCACCGTATCTGTGGCCCGCTTGCAAGTTGGTTTGCTAGCAGAAGCCCGCGGTTTGCAAGCCGAACTCGACGCGCTAGCGCGCAAAGCGAATACCGATACAGCGATCGGCCGCGCTCAAGTGCTGCAAGAATCTACTCTGGCGATGCTGCGCCATCCTGAATACTGGGTTTACGCGGGCGCTGACTCTGTGCAAACTCGCTTGGAAGCAGCCGAAGCTAAATTTAACCAGTTTTCTTTGGCAGAACGCAGTAAGTTTACTGAAGAAACGCTCTCGAATTATAACAACCAGCTCCGGCAAGCAGGGAGCAGCAATAACCTGCCAGTTGTGCAGGAAAACGGCGCCCTAGTTGGTTCTGATTTGAATTCAGAGCCCGGTGAATTTATTGTGGTAACGGTGATTGTCGGTACTCAGGGCAAGTTGCAATTGCCAGCAGTGAAAAACTCTGAAGATTTGCGCCAAGCTTTGCGCCAAATTGGGGGAGTATCGAGCGAGCAGTTGCTGGCGGTTGAGGTGCTGTGGACTCCTCAAGCTAACGGCGACACTCTGACTGCTGATGATATGTTGGCTGGCTATCCTGATTTGCGATCGATTTAGCGATACAGCAGATGGGGCGCGGAGCACTGTCTCCCGCGCCCCCTGCCGCACCCATGCTGTGGGGGAGAACCGGGTTGGTTTTAAGACGGAGATGAAGCAGGATTTTTGGGAATGCCGATCGATTTAAAAAAGATTGTTCAACGAATGCTAGTATTGAGAGATTATGATTCAGCCTGGTTCATCTGTGAATATTGGGAATGTCTGCCCTAATAGGATTTTGCCAAGCAGTTAGGCAGGATAAAAAAACTGTATTCAGCGAGGAGTGACTGCTTAGGAAGAAGTTGCGACCGCGCGCCCTCTAAATTTAATATAAATAAGCGATCGGGAGCTAAAGTTATGGCCGACAGCAGTAGAAAAAAAGCGCTTTTTATTTTGAGCCAGTTAAATAATGACGATATCGACTGGATCGTTCAAAAAGGGAAAAAAGAAATTCTCGAACCGGGCGAGATTTTGATCCATGAAGGGAGACAGCACGATGCCCTCTACATTGTTTTGAAGGGGAGTATGAGCGTTTGGATCGAGGCTGAGCAGAGCAAAGAACTCGCTAAAATAGGTAGCGGAGAACTTGTGGGAGAAGTTTCTTTCATTGACGCACGCCCTCCTTTGGCCACGGTGATGGCGATCGAAGAAACTCACTTGTTGGTAATTCCCCGAAGGCAGCTAGTCGTCAAACTTCAACATGATATGGGTTTTGCTTCCAGATTTTATTATGGAATTTCGCTGTGTCTGGCAGACCGGATGCGCGGTACGATCCGACATATAGAATACGGTCGCAATATAGAATTGGAGCAGCAAGAATTAGATCGGGAGGATATTAATCCGAACGTCCTGGAAAATTTGGCGCTAGCTCAAGCAAAGTTTAATTGGTTGAGGGAGAATGTGAGGGCTTGATTAATTGGGTGCATATCACTTTTGAAGACGGCGAAGCATGACCGCACATAAGTTATTAGCGATCATCTCAACAGAAGTCGAAAACAAAATAGAGGCGGGTTTTACCGGAAAGCTCGACAATTCCCGTATCTAGAAAAACCTGCCCCTTAGGATCGCGAATTAAATAATTTACACATATTTGTGGGATGGAGATCCCGCCCATCCCACAAGAACAATAAAAAAATTGTAAGTTATTTAATTCTCATTCCTTAGCTTTGCAGTTACAACCTCGCGCGCCAAAGCGCAACTACCAAGCAGACAACCTAGATCATTCCTGGGCCTTTGCCGCGGGTGTCTTCATCCATTGTCAGTTTTCCTTCCTCACCTTTTTTATCTTTGATTTCTGCGAGAATTTGAGCGCGTTCTGCGGCTTCGGCTTCCTCTTTTGCTCTCAAATCGCCCGGTTCGTTGATGTACATTTCGGGTTCGATCGCGTAATTGTTAACCAGACCTTCCTTGTCTACTGTATAACCATCTGTAGTGTGAATGCTTTCGTCATCGGTTTGGTCGTCGGTTTTGGCGCTTTGCTGCTTCGCTTCAGTGGTTGTGTGCATGAAGTTAGAGCCTTCGCGTTCTTGCCGCGCTGCTGTCTCAGCAGGAGTAATGCCCCTGTCATAATGGGGGGCTTCCATATTAGCTTCGATTTGTTCGTCGGTCGGTGTTGATTTGCTAGTTGTCATGATTTATTCCTGAGTTATCTTTTCAAAAAGGTCTTTGGCTTATGTTTAAATATTAAGCCTAAGCTAACTCATTCACTAACTATCTTTGGTTATAGTTTCCTGAAACTTGCTGTTATCTAAAACACATTTATTGAGTCTTCCTCAAGACTGATAAAGTTCTATTTTAATTAAAAGTTTCACAGTCTGCGAGGCTCTGACATCTATCTAAAGGTTGGGAATTGGGAATTGGGAATTGGGAATTGGGAATTGGGAATTGGGAATTGGGAATTGGGAATTGGGAATTGGGAATTGGGCATGGCAACTAACTAATGACTAATGACTAATGACTAATGACTAATGACTACTGACTACTTTTACGATTCTTTGAAGAAGCGGATGATTTCGCGGACGTGGTTGAGAAATTGTCCGTCATCGGTGAGTTGGGCGATCGCACTTTCGGCATCTCTTGCCAGTTTAGTGTGTTCTGCCTGATTTGTCGATCGCAAATTTTCTAGAGATGCGGCTAAATTAGTTAATTCTCTTCTAGTGGCCCGTTGTTCCCGCTGTTGGAGAGTCGCCCACGAATTAGGATCGTCTGAATTTAATTGATCGGCCAAATTTTTGACTGTAGATTCTAATTCTGCAAAGCGGTTGCGGAGTTCGAGAATATCTTCGCGGGGGTGGAAAAATTCGCTGCGGATGGTTGTCAGCCGCTGGGCTAAATACTGATAACCTCGGATAGCTGGACGCAGTATAGTTAAAAGCAGTGCTGCACCGGAACTGAGATAGCCAACAGCGCTAATGCCGGTGGCGGATAGGGCATAAAGTGCGATCGCGCTAACCAGGTGAAGGGCGATCGCCACCCAGAGCGATCGGCTAGCTAATACAGTAACGTATTTGAGTTGTTCGGAATCGACAGCAATATTTTTTTTAGTAGATTCTGCGCCTTGGGCTAACACTTCCTTAGCTTCAAAATGGATATTCCAAGGAACTGTAACTATCAGCAACAGCCATTCAAAAATAGCAATGGCAATTACCCAATCTATAAAACTGCCGGCGGGGACGTGCAGCCATTGTAAAATAGCAAAAATTAACAGTAACAATAGGCCAGTACCAGCACCGAAACCTGCAAAAGTATAATACATAGCGATTGCCTTTGCGAAATGTTATTTTGATTGTGGGTAAGTTGTTTATGTGTCGAGCAATCAACTGTGACAGTTAAGAAATTGTCAGAGTGTTCCCGGTTCGTTAGTGGTTAGTAACAGTCCAGGGCAAAGGCTGCCCAAAACCGGGTTTTGTCACCAAAATACTTGTTCTGCTTCAACAGGAGAATGTTGTTTTTATTGTGGTAGGTGGTTTAGGTGTGGATAAATATACTGTGACACTTAAAAAATTGTCCCGGTCTAGCCGACTTGTTAGTTATTAGTAATCCTCCCGGATAGAAGGATTGCCATGCGCCTGTTTGATTCCTGAAGAATACACAGGCTATAAGCCATCAACAAGACTCAAATTAAACTTTATTTGTGTGAGTTGTGGGCAAATTATAAATAATTATTTATTGGCGATTAGTTGTCAAAATTAAGTTATATTCTCCCCAGATCGTACCATTTGACATTTGAGATCATTCGACTTCATGAAAGGCTACGCTCAGAGCAAGGCGCGCTCCTACAAGTTGGAGAGTTGAGATGAGGAATGACTGATTGTGTATCGGTTGGCAACTTGCCGACTGTTAGATTATTTTGTTAAGCTGGCATTACTCACAGTGTTACGCAGCGCGAGGAATGCAGCAATCTCAAAACCATCCTTTTGTTCTCTTTTCTTTTCCAGGGCGACTAAATCACCTATAGCTGAGATAAACTGATTGGGAGGTCGATCGCCCGTGAGAGCAAGTTACCAGATTCTTGTAAGCGAGACGGCGATACTCTTACCCTGAGAGAAACGACAGCAAAATAGGTGCCAAAATTCACTCTACCGTCTGCAATTTCCAATAACTGCACGTCTACCACGTAAAATCAAAAGTCAGCAGCAAGGACAAACCGATGGCGAACTCAACTCTTGGCCTAGAAAATCAACTTTACGATTATCTGTTATCTATTTCTTTGCGGGAACCAGATATTCTCGCTTCACTGCGGAAAGAAACTGCTAAGCATCCTATGGGTATGATGCAAATAGCTCCCGAACAAGGGCAGTTTATGGAGATGCTCGTGCAGCTTATGGGAGCGACAAAAACCTTAGAAATTGGAGTTTTTACTGGTTATAGCTCGCTATGTGTAGCTTTAGCACTGCCTTCTAACGGTAAAATTATTGCTTGCGATGTCAGCGAGGAATATACTTCGATCGCGCGACGGTATTGGGAAGCTGCGGGTGTGGCTAACAAAATTTCTTTGCATTTGGGCCCAGCACTAAATACTCTCGACAAACTCATAGCCGAGGGACAAGCCGGAACCTTTGATTTTGCCTTCATCGACGCCGATAAAGAAAATTATGAGGCTTATTTTGAGCGATCGCTCCAACTGGTGCGGAATGGCGGTTTAATTGTAATTGACAACGTTCTGTGGTCTGGACGAGTTGCCGATCCTGAAGTACAAGACACAAGTACCCTCGCCCTTCGTAGTTTCAACGACAAGTTGCGTAACGATCCGAGAATAACACTCAGTGTTGTCCCCATTGGTGACGGGTTGAGTTTGGCCCTGAAACGCCGCTGGGCTACGATGATGGAACCTGAAGAACAGAATTAAATAGTTCAAGTGGCTGGGAACTTCATTAAGACTCCTCGAAACCGGGTGGTTATCTGTATTAAAGGCTGCGATACAGTATTTGCATAAAAAACCCGGTTTCTGCCTACCGGTGCATCCAGGACTATATCAATTACCGATGACAAATTACAATTACTAAAAGTAATAACAAGTATTATTAATTACTTTGAGGTAAAAATGCAGGGATCGAATTTACAAATAAAATTACCGATTCATGAAACTTTTCAGTGTACGGTTCAAGGTGAAGGTTATTGGACGGGGACTTTAGTTGATTTTATCAGATTAGCTGGTTGTCCTGTGCGGTGTGCTTGGTGCGATACAGGCTACGGAAATGGTGGCAAAGGTTTGCCATCGGTGCCACAGTCGATCGCACAATTGCTAGATCAATTGCAGTCTTCGAGGGTTGTCATTAGTGGTGGCGAACCTTTTATTCACCAGAATTTGCCGGAGTTAGTGCGAGCTTTGTTAGCAACTGACAAACAGGTGAATATTGAAACTTCTGGCGCTTACTGGCAGGATATTTCGCCGCTGGCTTGGATTACTCTTTCTCCTAAAGAACACGTCAATCCTCAATATCCGGTGCAAGACCGTTTCTGGACGAGAGCTAATGAAATTAAGTTGGTGGTTAGCAGTGGCGAAGAAGTTGATTTTTACACAAAATATTTGGCTGATAATGTGAATATTCCTGTATATTTGCAGCCGGAGTGGGAAAAGCGCGATCGGGCAATTCCGATGATTTTGGAGTTATTGAAACAGCATCCGAGTTACAGGTTGTCTTTGCAAACTCACAAGTTTATTGGTGTTCAATAAACATCCCAAAATGCTGTAGTTCCTGTCTTGAAAAGTCAAGGGGTAGCGAGCAAATAAGTTGGATCGAAAGGTTTTTGGGATTTTAAAATCCCAAAAGGCAAATGTACCCATTTCCGCATGACTCGCACCAATCACCTGCATTTTCACGCCAGCCACGAGCCAATAATCGCACAGCGAGTCGCTTTCAACAAAGGATTGTGACGCATCGCCACTACATAGGGCATATCTGTGTTGGGCCCAGGTACGGAATTTGCGATCGAAGTGCCGATCGACTAAAATTCATTCAACCTGGGAAAATTTAGCAGATTGGACGCATCAATACCAAAGAAACCGGGTTTTTACCTGAATTGTCGGCTGTAAAACGTCTTTTCGTAAAAAAACCCGGTTTCTGGCCACCCGTGCAATCGCGAACTGTAATCTATCAAATAGTCCACAGTTTACCGTTTAAAGCAGGCAATATGCAGTTACATTGTTAACTAAATGTGTAATAACTGTATTTGATAGGAGTATTTCGAGTGAACGCTGCCGAACAAGCCAGAAATATAGAATTAGCTAGCAAAATTGCTGCGGTTGTTAATTTATTTAAGTCAGATTTTCCGGATGTGAAAGTCGATTTGAAACCTTGGATGAATGACCAGGATACCAGAGAACTTGTCGATCCTGAGTCGATCGATATTGGCTTCCATTTTCCCGGTAGAAGTCGGTTGTTGCAAAGCCGCAGTATCTTAATCCAAATCCGATTTTACCAAGATCCGGTCGAAGGATCTCGGCGGGCGATCGGGGTTGAGGCGGCAGGTTACGATCATACTGGTCAACAGTGGCGCTTTTCTACCGTGGAAAATTGGGGTTTTGTGGGTGAAACTGAGCCCGCTGCGGAATCAGCCGAAAAGCTCAAACACTTTTGCCGCGAGATATTAGGTTTGTTTAATTGCTGAGAATAATTCCCGGTTAATGACTCATCATAAATCAGGTTTGTAGTGAGGACTTTAATCCTTCTTGAACTAAATTCTCCACAGATGGAGAGGACTGAAGTCCAGGTTTGTAGTGAGGACTTTAGTCCTTCTTGAATTAAATTCTCCACAGATGGAGAGGACTGAAGTCCTTACTACGAACCACAGATGGAGAGGACTGAAGTCCTCACTACGAACCACAGATGGAGAGGACTGAAGTCCTCACTACGAACCTGATTTTAAGTCTTGATTATCGCAATTGTCGATCGACCTACAGCCCACTGGATAAGCCGATTTGTAAGTTGTCGATCGCTTGCCAAACAAAGTATAGCGGTTATCGCGCACTTGTTCGTACACGCGATCGCCCATCCACTTCATCCCCGGCATTGCCCGGTAAGCTGCCACAAACACCTCGCCAGCAGGCAATATCCGCCCGATTTCCTCGGCTGCATCGCTACCTTGCCAACGTTTTGTGGGATTATTCTTATCTATCAAAATCATCCCCATTTCGCAATCCTCAGCAGTTATATCAAACTCCTTTAATCCCTCTAAATCTTGCATGGAAATATATTCAAAGTTCTGGCCTCGATCTAGATTTTCAAGTAACTGCACCAAGGTGACACAGAGATTGCAATTGCCGTCGTAAATTACGTTGTAATTCATAAGTCAATAACCTAGAAAACTGGGCGGTTGAAACCGCTTCTATACAAGCAAAACCCGCCTCCGCGGGTTGAAGGCAATGCGGTTAAAATACATTATCTTCTTCAGTCCGCGGAGGCGGACATTGTTTGTATAGACGCGGTTTCAACCGCCGTCTGCATCTATGGAATTATAACTCATAATTTCCAATTTTACCGCTAACTTCTAGCGACAGGAATCTCGATCGCAAATTCCGTACCTTGACCCGGTGCAGAATTGCACTTCAGCCGCCCGCCGTGCTTTTCCACCACAATTTGATAACTGATAGACAGCCCCAAGCCAGTACCTTTCCCCGGTTCTTTCGTAGTAAAAAACGGATCGAACAGCCTTTCATGAACATCTATCGGAATCCCCGGCCCGTTGTCAGCAATCCGAATCACAATATGAGAAGGACGGCGAATAGAATCAGCACAAACAGCAGCCTGTTCATATTTTACCTCAGTACAAATCCGCAGCGTCGGCGAAGGACAAGAAGGAATAGGCGCCTGTTCCCCGTCGCCCCACTGTCCGGTTTCCATTGCCTCTTCCAAAGCATCAATTGCATTGCCAATAATATTCATAAATACCTGATTCAACTGTCCTGCATAACACTGTAAGCGGGGCAAATTGCCGAACTCTTTAACCAGCGTAATTTTCGGATGTCCTGCTGTTTCTTTCAACCTGTGCTGCAAAATCAACAAAGTGCTGTCAATCCCTTCGTGAATGTCCACCTGTTTTTGTTCTGCTTCATCCAATCGCGAGAAATTCTTCAGTGACAGCACAATCTGGCGAATTCGCTCGGCTCCCATTTTCATTGAAGTTAATAGCTTTGGCAAATCTTTGAGCAGAAATTTCAAATCTATATCATCTATTTCTTCTCGAATTGCCTCTGTTGGTTCCGGGTATTCGCGCTGGTAAAGTTGCAGCATTTTTAGCAAGTCTTGAAAGTAATCGTCAGCGTGCATGACGTTGCCGTAAATGAAGCTAACTGGATTGTTTATTTCGTGAGCGACGCCAGCTACTAATTGCCCCAAACTTACCATTTTTTCATTTTGAACCATCATGCTTTGAGTTTTATGCACGTCCCGCAGGGCTTTCGCTAATTCTTCATTTTTAGTCCTCAATTGACTTTCGGAAAGCCGCACAGCTTCTTCTGCTTGTTTGCGATCGGTAATATCTTTGCGAATTGCTACATATTGATGGGGTTCTCCCCGAGAATTTAAGAAAGGTACAATCGTAGTATCCAACCAGAATAATCTGCCGTCTTTAGCTTGATTTTTCATTTCTCCCCGCCAAACATTTCCCTGGCGGATTGTTGACCAAAGCTGCTTGAAAAAATCAGTTGGGTGATAGCCGGAATTTACAAGTTTGTGGGTTTTGCCGTTCAATTCTTCCCGAGAATATTTAAACAGTTCGCAGAATTGCTCGTTGACGTAGGTAATAACGCCGAATTCGTTGGTATTTGAGACAATTGCCGATTGATCTAAGGCAAATTTTTCAAATTCTAATTCTTGGAGAGTTTGGCGCAATTCTGCTTCGGCTTGTTTGCGATCGCTAATATCGGTAATCATCCGCAAAACCCCCGCAAATTCGCCGTCAGCGTCGAACATTGGTGTCGCTGAGACGATCGCCCACAAGTGAGAGCCATCTTTGCGGGTAAACTGAAAATCGTGGCGTTCGCGAATGCCTTGCCGCCTGCGCTGCACATAACTTTCGGCTATTTCCCGAGCCTCGTCATCGATAAACTCAAATAGCGATCGCCCCAGCATTTCCTCCACAGTATACCCCAGCATTTCGGCCATCCGACAGTTCGCAAAAGTCGTGCTGCTGTCGGCGTCAAACATCCAAACGCCCTCCGAAGCAGTTTCGACGATGCAGCGGTAATAACTCTCGCTTTCCCTGACAGATTCAGTAGCTTGTTTGCGATCGGTAATATCAGTTTCCACCGCAATAAAACCTTCAAGTTCCCCGGTTTCTCGATAAATCGGGGCGATCGAAAGCGCCACCCAATAACCCTTTCCATCCTTCCTGTAATTGTAAATTTCCTGATTAAACGGCTCGCCTTTATCCAAAGCCGATCGCAATTGGGCAATAGTTAATGGATCTGTTTGAGGGCCTTGCAGCACATCACCCGGTTTTTTTCCCAGCATTTCTTCTAACACGTAACCGCTAATCCGAGTAAATGCTTCATTCACCCATTCAATGCAGCCTTGAGCATCAGTAATAATCACACCATTTTGCGTTTTTTGAGCCACGATGGCCAAGCGCGACAATTCTGTTTCAGTTTTTTTGCTTTCGGTAATATCTTGAGAAATACCCAGAATGTACTTAGGCGCGCCATCAGCGTCAAACAAAGGAACTTTTTTTGTGTGCAAAATCCGTTTTCCCCGGTGCGGAAGTTGGATAATTTCTTCTGGTATATCAACCTCTTTTCCCGTGGCAAATACTTCTAAATCTTGTGCTTGCAAGTAATTTGCCTGATCTGCTTCCAACAAGTCAGCAGCATTATTTCCCAGCACTTCGTCCCTCGAATAGCCAAACAATTCTTCGCTAGCAGCATTCCAATAAATAAATCTTTGTTCCACGGCATCTTTAATAAAGACGCTAACCGGCAGATTTTGCAGTACCGCATTCAGAAAATCTTGAGTCTTTCGCAGCTTTTCCTCAGCGCGCTTGCGCTCAGTAATATCCAAAATCACTCCGTCGAGATAGACAACCTGACACAGAGAATTTGCGATCGGCGAAACCGACGAAACTACACCCGACAAAAATTCCTCTATTTCCCCTTGTCCCTCTTTTCTTTCTCTAGCCTCATCCCCCTCGCAGCAGACAGCTTGACCTTTTTCGTAAACCCAGCTAATTTCGCCGTCAGCCCGGAGAATGCGGTATTCCAGGATATACGGAGTTCTAGTTGCTACACTTTTTATGAGAGCCTCCTCCATATTTTTGCGGTCTTGAGGATGGATGATGCTCGCAAAAGAACGGACGCGATCGTTGATAAAATCAGATGATGGATAGCCAGATATTTCTTGAACAGCCTCGCTCAAAAACGCCATTGTCCGTATTAATTCGCCGTCGGGCCCCGTCCAGTCGCAGTTGCAGCGGTATACAGCACCGGGAATATTAGCTACTAAATTTTTATATCGTTCTTCGCTGCTTAACAAAGATGAGCTGTCTTCGTTATGGCGATCGCCATTCTTAACTTTAGAAGAATTCGAGGAAATTTGCATGATTTTTTCACTTGTGACTGCGGGGGCAAGTGTTAGAGTAGATGGCTGTATAAAAAGTGAATTTAATTGGCGAAATAATACGCTATCAACTAATATAGTACAAAATTACTTGTCCGAACATTCAAAAAATTTGAGGGTGGATAATAGGCAAAGCTAATCAAGGATATTATGTAGAAGGCAGAAGGCTGTTCGGCAAGGGATTGTATAACCGATGTAACGGATGTAACGGATGGAGCATCTCATTTTTGTAAAAATCATTTCTTTTTACAGTGCGAGCGTCCCCGCTCGCTTGCTTATAGAACCAAGCGAGCGGGGACGCTCGCACTATTAAAAGCAAAACAGAGATGCACCCGTAACGGATGGATGTTCAGGGAAAATTTTTCCAATTCTCCAACTCCCCCAATCCCGCAATCCCCGACTCTCCCGCTCCCCCAATCCTCCACTCTCGTTACAATAAGATAAGTTGCCTTGCTACCGATCGCCCTCAAACAAAAACCATGACTCAACAACAACCCCGGATTTGCATTCTCGGCGGAGGCTTCGGCGGACTCCACACAGCCCTCCGCTTGAGTCAGTTACCCTTCTCCAAAACCGAAAAACCCGAAATAGTCCTAGTTGACCGTCGCGATCGCTTCCTGTTCGTTCCCCTACTGTACGAGCTCCTCACCGGCGAACTCCAAACCTGGGAAATCGCGCCGCCCTTTGCGGAACTCTTGCAAAACACAGGCGTGCGCTTTTGTCAAGGCACTGTCTCCGGCATCGACGTGGAGTCCAAGCAAGTGCAGTTACACGACGGGCCAGAAATTCCGTGCGATCGCCTCGTTTTAGCTTTAGGTGGCGAAACACCCCTAGATATGGTCAAAGGAGCCGTTGAATACGCTTATTCCTTCCGCAGCCTCGACGACGCCTACCGCTTGGAAGAAAGACTGCGGTTTCTCGAAGCTAGCAACCCCGACAAAATTAGGATTGCGATCGTCGGCGCCGGTTATTCGGGAGTAGAATTAGCTTGTAAATTAGCCGATCGACTCGGAGACAAAGGTCGCGTCCGATTAATCGAGCAAGGCGACACGATTTTGCGGACATCACCCGAGTTCAACCGCGAAGCCGCCAACAAAGCATTAGAAAAACGCAAAGTCTGGATCGACTTAGAAACAGCAGTAGAGGCGATCGAATCCGACACCATATCCTTACTCTACAAAGGACAATTAGATGTTCTTCCCGTAGACATAGTATTGTGGACAGTAGGAACCCAAGTTAGTCAAGCAGTGCGATCGCTCCCCCTGAAACAAAACCACCGCGGTCAATTAATAGTTAACTCCCAGATGCAAATCATCGACCATCCAGACATATTTGCCTTGGGAGACTTAGCCGAATGTCACGACGCAACAGGTCAAAAAGTCCCCGGAACAGCCCAAACAGCATTCCAGCAAGCTGACTACACGGCATGGAACATATGGGCATCCCTGAGCGATCGACCATTACTACCTTTCCGGTACCAGCCGCTAGGAGAAATGATGACATTAGGAATAGACGAAGCCACCCTGACAGGTTTAGGAATCAAACTCGACGGACAACTAGCACACATTGCACGCCGCCTAGCCTATCTCTATCGAATGCCAACATTTGACCACCAACTAAAAGTTGGTTTCAACTGGATTAGCAAGCCGATTCAGGAGTTGCTGAAAAAGTAATATAGCGGTTATCAGAAAGATTCGCGGACGTTGTTGGGCTTCAGCCCTCTTGGTTTAAACGGTTATGTAAGCTGTCAGTTATACCTCATCTTTTTGAGATAAGACGTACGAATAGAATTCGCGTCTACACAAACGATGTCCGCCTCCGCGGACTGAAAAAAATAACTTAATGACCTTCGCCCGGTATTATTCTGATTCTTGAACCTGCGGAGGCACGTGAGTGTTTGTGTAGACGCGAATGACCTTCGCCCGGTATTATTCTGATTCTTCAACCTGCGGAGGCAGGTGAGTGTTTGTGTAGACGCGAATGACCTTCGCACGGTATTATTCTGATTCTGGTTCTTCAACCTGCGGAGGCACGTGAGTGTTTGTGTAGACGCGAATGACCTTCGCCCGGTATTATATTACTCGTTTTCAAATTCATTCTAACCAATGACAAAAACTATCTTTTTAGATGCAGCAGGCACACTATTTTACGTTCGCGGTAGCGTCGGCGAAGTCTACGCAAAACTAGCCAAAAACTTCGGAGTAACAGTTAATAGTAAAGACTTAAATACAGCATTTTACCAAAGCTTCGCCTCAGCAAATCCGATGACATTTCCAGGAATCGAAGCAGCAAAAATTCCCCAACTAGAATTTGAGTGGTGGCTAGCAGTTTCGGCAAAAGCTTTTCAAATAGCAGGCGTTTTCAATCAATTTTCAGACTTTCCCAAATTTTTTGCCGAACTCTACGCTCATTTTGCCACCCCCGAACCTTGGTTCGTCTATCCCGACGTATTCCCAGCCTTAAATAAATGGCAGCAACAAGGAATCGAATTAGCAGTAGTCTCGAATTTCGACTCGCGACTTTATCCAGTATTAAAAGCACTCAATTTAGCAGAATATTTCACATCAGTGACAATTTCCACCGAAGTAGGTGCAGCAAAACCCCAGCCGGAAATTTTCACCGCAGCTTTGCAAAAGCACAACTGCACAGCCGAGAATGTCTGGCATATCGGCGACAGCTTCAAAGCCGATTATTGCGGCGCCAAATCCGCAGGCTTAAAAGCAATTTGGTTGAACCGAGAACAGGAAAAAGTAGAATCCGGCACATTGCCTTTAACTGAAACTAAATTAGAACAGTGCAGCAGCCTTGATTATTTAACCTTTTAACCGGATAATGAGCAAGATGTAAAATCATGTCCGGTCAATTACCCGCCATCCAAAAGGTTTGTAGTGAGGACTTTAGTCCTTTTTGATGCGGACTAAAGTCCTCACTACAAACCAATTTTACTACGGTCATTAGTCCCGTTAATTAACAGAACTTGATATCTATTATGCAAATCACCTCGCCATGAAACAAAACTCAATTCAAACTATACTAACAGACACAATGACCGTGTTTTGGGGAGAATGGCTAGATTTGCGAGTCCGAATCCTGCCAATTGCCGCCGCTGGTTTAACATCCCCATTAATTTACATTCTAGCTTTTGGTTTCGGGTTGGGCAGTTCCATGCCTAAACCGGCAATTGGTGGCAATTATCTAGAATTCATGCTGCCGGGAATGGTTGCACTTTCATCGATGACAGTAAGTTTTACAGGCGCAGTATTTTCTATTTGTGGCGAACGCCTTTTTAGTAAAACATTTGAGGAATTGCTACTGCTGCCGGTACACCCCCTAGCTTTGCACGCAGGCAAAATGCTAGCCGGAATACTGCGGGGACTGCTAACTTCGGTTTCCGTGATTTTAGTAGCAGTTGTGTTTACTCAAAAGCTAGTATTTTTGCATCCGCTATTTTTGTTAGTGATAATTCTCAACTCCGCTGTATTTGCGGGCCTGGGAGTGATAGTGGGTTTAAACGTAAAATCTCTCGAATCAGTCGGATTGTACAACAATTTTCTGATAACTCCGATGTCATTTTTGGGCGCGACATTTTTCGACCCCGCGTCGCTACCAGTAGCCCTGAAAGGGATAGTTTATCTGTTACCGCTGACTTATGCCAGTATTGGATTGAGGGCTGCTGCTTACGATATCGCCAAGTTTCCTTGGTACAGCATACCTGTTTTGTTGGTGGCTGCGATCGCCTTTTCTGCGATCGGCGCCCGCCAGTTTTCTACCCAACAAGACTGAAGGAAGTCCGCACTCATTAGTCCGCGTCGGCTGACTTCGCTGAGAGTATCTCAGTTTTGCTTTGTACAAAGTGAGATGCACCCATTTCATTTGTCCACAAGCGGTCTCAACCGCCCAATCATAAAAGGAGTGGCTAACTAGGATTGGTTATTACCGCCTCGATCGCACTTGCAGGCCCTTTTGTGGCGATCGTATCAGTCACTTTAAAGCCAGCAGAGGAAAGCAAATGATAAAATTCATCTTCCCTCCGCATAAAAGTACCGCCTATCACAAACAAAGTTAGGCTACCCATACCAATAAAAGGCGACATTTTGCCTGAAGGCAACATAAAATCAACAATCAGCAGGCGATCGTTAGCTGTCATAGCTTGATAGCAATTTTTAAGAATTGCAATAGCACGCTCATCATCCCAATTCAGGAGGACACGAGAGAGCAAGTAAAGATCCCCACCACGCGGCACCGCTTCAAAAAAGCTGCCTCCAACTACTTCACACCTATCTGCAACTCCAGCCACGTGCAAAACCTGAGGTGCATCCACAATAACATCTTCGCGATCGAACAAAATAGCTTGCATTTGGGGATTTGCATTCAGAATAACAGCCGTTAGAGTTCCAATGCCCCCTCCAACATCCACAAGCGTCTTAAATCCTGAAAAATCATAAGCTTCAAGCACCGGAAGCAGCCACTCCCTTGTTGTCTCCTTCATCCACTCATTGAAATTTATAGCCGCCTCAGAATTCTGCGTCAAATAGCTATAAAAACTCATCTTAAAACTATGTTCAAAAGCCGTTTCTCCCGTCTTTATACTGTACAATAAATTCCCCCATCCCTGATATAGTTCATCACCCATTGCCAGAACCGTACCTCGCAAAGAATCAGAAGTACCAGTCAAGAGATGCTTGCCCAGAGCATTCAAGCAAAACTTATCATTATCTTCCATAGAAAACACACCAACACTTACTAGCATACGCATCAGGTGATAAATACCCTGAGAATTTACCCCAGCAGCTTCCGCAAGTTCATCAGCAGTCTTAGAACCATCACTCAGAATATCTGCAATTTCCAGTTTAGCCGCTACAAAAAGAGCCTGGGATATTTTAAATCCATACATCATTTCTAGTAGCACTGACGATGATTTTTCGCCTTCAGGCTGGGCATTTTCTGTATATAAAACCATGAGTTATCCTGTGAATTACAATCTTCAATTATAAGTTGTTGGTATGTTGTTGGGCTTCAGCCCCAAGAGCACTTTGGTATGTTGTTGGGATGCGAGCCCCAAGAGCGCTGAAGCGCAACTACGTACCCTAAGAGCGCTGAAGCGCAACTACGTACCTTTAACTACCTACCTTAATCATCCCATCCTTTTCCATAATCTCTTACCGGATATTCTGTCCATGCACTTCTTAGCCACTCTCTTCCTTGATACTCTAAATACCAATGTACGCTACTTGCTGACCAATCATAAGGAGATTTTGCCCAGCCATGTTTGACAGGATTGTAATTAATGTAATTAATAGTGGTATAATAATGCCTTTCGGAACGAATAGCGCGATCGCTAAATGAACACCACACTTTACCTGTAACACGATCCTCAAGATTCCATTGTCGAGCCAAGGGGCCGTGAATCGAACGAAATAGCACACTTAATTGTGGCATATTAACATGATGGACTAAGAGATGATAATGATTCGGTAAAACTACCCAAGCATTAATTTCGATACCATCGGAAATAAACTTCTCAAAAATTGAATCTAAAAGTTGGTGACGGCGTTCCTGAGTATTAATCCGAGATTTATGCTCAAAACAACTAACTGTAAGATGATAAAATTCAAAATCTCGCACTGGATGAGGTGGAGAATGAGCAGGATATCCCTTAGCCAACCTTTCATTAACAAGTTGCACCCGTTCTTCTAAAGTTAATTTCCGATATTCATACATAAAGGTAAGTAGTTGCGCTTCAGCGCTCTAAAAGGTACGTAGTTGCGCTTCAGCGCTCCGAAAGGTACGTAGTTGCGCTTCAGCGCTCCAAAAGGTACGTAGTTGCGCTTCAGCGCTCCGAAAGGTACGTAGTTGCGCTTCAGCGCTCCGAAAGGCTCGTAGTTGTGCTTCAGAGCTCTGAAAGAGGGCTAAAGCCCAACAACGTACCTAAAACGTACCTAATCAGTACCTAATCAATATATTCTCTAAGTTGTTGGGCCATAACCTGAACATGAGGAGGGTAATTCATAGTAATATGATTTCCCGGCACCTCTCGAACCTCTATCCCTCCCCCAGCCACCTCAATCCATGGCAATTCAGGATTTTTAGGATTAACTTCATTTTGTTCGCTAGCACGAAAAAAGATAATTCGACCCGGATAAGCTTGAGGGATGTAATTTCGCATAGCTTGACCGTGTACTTTAAACAGATGAAGAAAGTGACGAATCTCAGGCAATCCAAAATCGGGAGGAACTACCCTATTAGCAATCTTTACTTGCTCTAAAAAGTAGAGAAGTTGCTCATCTTGCTCAAGCTGTTGGAGGACATCCAAAGAAAGAGACAGATCGAAACCAACACCTAGTATATAAACCAGAATTGCTGTATCATCTTCTGTCTCTAAAACAGGCATTTGACCGGGGCCAGGAGTATCTATCAGAGTTAGCAATGCTACTTTTTGACCGATCGCATTCAGTTGTTGCGCCATCTCAAAAGCAACTGTGCCACCAAAGGAAGAACCTCCTAGGAAATAGGGCCCTTCAGGTTGGCGAATCTGCAAAGCTTCGATATAGCGAGTTCCCATTTCCTCAACTGTAGTACAGGCATCTGTTTCATCAACCGAAGCAGGTGCTTGTATTCCCACAATAGGCCGCTCTGAACCGAGATAACGTGCCAAATCCCGATAAATGTAAACGTGTCCGCCTACCGGATGCACTAAAAACAAAGGTTGTTTCAAACTCCCCCGCCGAATCTCCACTAATAAGGACTCCGAAGCTGACTGGGATTGCTGATTATCGCTCGCAGACAACCCGGAATCATCTTTAATTAATTCAGCCAAAGCTGCAATAGTTGATGATTGTAACAGGCTGTGGGGAGACAAGTTTTTTTGCAGTTTTTCGTTTAACTTAGTTATTAGTTGAACTGCTAATAATGAATCCCCCCCTAAATCAAAAAAATCATCATCAATTCCCACTTGTTCAATCCCTAGAAATTCTTGCCATATCGTAGCAATAGTTTGCTCAATTTCATCTCTAGGAACACTATAAGTATTTTGTAGATTCGGCCGAGAATGGAGTTGTGCTGAATCTACATTTGGGGAATTGTCATCGGACAAAGATCCAATTTTAATCGGTTGCTCGATTCCTGGTGGTTCAATCCAGTAACGTTGGCGCTCAAAGGGATAGGTTGGCAATGGGAGACGATAACGCTGCTCATCAGCATAAAATTGAGACCAATCTATTTGTACTCCTCCTAGCCAAAGCTGACCCAATGTAGTAAGTAAGAAAGCTACATCTGATTTTTGGTCTTGCGGATGGCGCAATGAAGAAAGTATAATCTGTTCAGAAGGCTTATTGTGATGTTGTTTTGCTAGCGTGTTCAATGTCCGTCCGGGACCCACTTCTAGCAATATTTGATTGGGCTGGTTTAATAGCTGTTGTAAACCCTCTGCAAACCTTACTGTTTGACGCAGGTGTTGACCATAATAACCGGGGCTTGTCGCCTCCCCCGCTGTAATCCAATTCCCAGTAACATTGGATATGTAGGGAATTTTTGGTGATTTGAGCTTGACTTTTTTCACCTGTTCGGTAAATGGCTCTAAAATTGGCTCCATCATTTGTGAATGAAAGGCATGGGAGGTGTGCAACCTGCGACCCTCTATACCTTTTTCTTTTAGTTTTTGTTCCAATTCATCTACGGCATCGATGGCACCTGAAATCACGCTTAGAGATGCTCCATTGATCGCAGCTAGATCCAGCTTATTGCCGAGTAAGGGTTTGACTTGCTGTTCTGTAAGTGGCACTGCAAGCATGGAACCAGCAGGCAGTTGTTGCATCAATTTACCTCGTGCAGCTACCAAGGATAAGCCCTCTTCCAAGGAGAACACGCCAGCCAAACAAGCTGCTACATATTCGCCAATGCTATGACCAATCATTGCTTGAGGATGCACTCCCCAAGACATCCACAATTTAGCTAAAGCATATTCGATCGCAAATAGTGCAGGTTGTGCGATCGCAGTCTGTGTTAGTTGGTTGGTAGCTGCTTCTGCTTCTGCTGCGCTTGGATAAAGTACGTGGCGCAAGTCAATGCCCAAGTAAGGTTTCAGAATTTCCGAACATAGATCGATCTGTTCGCGAAATGTTGGTTCAACTTGGTAAACCTCCAAGCTCATATTGATGTACTGCGAACCCTGTCCTGAAAACATAAATACGACAGGTGGATTTTTGGACTCTGGGAAGTTGGTAAAAACTCGTTTTGGATCGAGATTCTCAAGGGCTGTAAAACCATCTTGACTGTCATTGCAAACCACTATGCGTCGATGATTAAAAGCCTTTCGACCGACTTGCAGCGTGTAAGCCACATCAGCCAAATTTACCTCGGTATTTTGTTGCAAATACTTGCTTAAGTTGGCAGTAGCACTATTAAGTGCAGAGCTACTTTTTGCCGACAAAACTAATAGTTGCGATGGGCGAGATTCTCCTGATGCTTCTGCAATAGGCGCTTCTTCAAGAACTACATGAGCATTAGTTCCACCAATGCCAAAAGAACTAACTCCAGCACGACGGGGTGATTTACCTGCTTTCCATTCGGAAAGTTGGGTATTGACATAAAAAGGACTGTTGGCAAAATCAATCTTAGGATTTGGCTGTTCAAAATGCAAGCTAGGGGGTATTAGCTGGTGTTTGAGAGCCTGGACAGTTTTGATTAAGCCAGCAACACCAGCCGCAGTATCTAAATGTCCGATATTGGTTTTGGCCGAACCGATCGCACAAAAGCCTTTTTTCTTAGTATCCACAGAGAAAGCTTGCGTCAGCGCAGCGATTTCGATCGGATCGCCGAGGGGTGTTCCAGTTCCGTGAGCTTCTATATAGCTGACGGTTTCAGGGGGAATCTCGGCTATTGCTAAGGCATCTGCGATCGCCTGTGCCTGACCGTCTATACTAGGAGCTGTGTAGCCAACTTTCACAGCACCATCGTTATTAATAGCGCAACCTTTGATTACCGCATGAATATAATCTCCATCTGCGATCGCCTCCTCTAATCTTTTCAAAACCACAATTCCCACACCGCTACCGCTAACAGTTCCCTGTGCATTAGCATCAAAAGCCCTACAGTGCCCGTCTGGAGAAAGAATCATGCCCTCTTTATAAAAATAGCCTGTCTTTTGATTGACGCCTATAGAAACGCCACCAGCCAAAGCCATATCGCATTGGTAATTTAGCAAACTTTGGCAAGCCATGCCGATCGCAACTAATGAAGTTGAACAGGCTGTTTGGACAGTAACACTCGGCCCCTTCAAGTTTAATTTATAAGAAACGCGAGTTGACAGAAAATCTTTCTCATTGGCGATCGTAAGTTGGAAATCTCCCACAGATTCTCTAAGCTGACGATTCGGATAAAGGTTATTCAAAAAATAAGTATTGAAACTCCCTGCGCCTGCGTAAACCCCAATCGCACCTTCGTAAGTTTCCGAGTTGTAGCCCGCATTTTCTAGAGCCTGCCAAGCCGATTCCAAGAAAAAGCGGTGTTGTGGATCTGTGATTTCAGCTTCTCTAGGATTCAACCCAAAGAATGAAGCATCAAACAACTCAATATCTGCTAGTACCGCTCTGGCTTTTACATAGCGAGGATCGCGCACGACTGACTCGTCAATCCCGAAAGATTCTAGTTCTTGTTCGGAGAAGAAAGAAATAGATTCAACACCATCACGCAGGTTTTGCCAAAACTCATCAACATTTTTCGCGCCAGGAAAGCGACCCGCCATGCCGACGATCGCGATACCTTCTAGAGAAGATTGGGTGGTTTTTTCAGAGTTATCCATTTTGATTCTTTCCTGGTAACAATACTTTGGACAATTGATTAGGTACGTTGTTGGGCTTTAGCCCTCTTAGGTACGTTGTTGGGCTTTAGCCCTCTTAGGTATGTTGTTGGGCTTTAGCCCTCTTTGAGGATGGTATGTTGTTGGGCTTTAGCCCTCTTTCGGGATGGTATGTTGTTGGGCTTGAGCCTCCTTCCGGAGCGCTGAAGCGCAACAACGTACCTAAGAGCGCAACTACGTACCTCATTTGGAAAATTTAGAGTTATCGATTTTTATTCTTTCCCTTTAGCGCTTGTTTTTGCTTTTGGCTGTTCATGGCATCTTTTTGTTTTTTAATCCGCTCTTGACTTGACCCAACAGAGGATTGTTCTTCAGGCTCCTCACTTAAATATTTAGCCAAAGATCTGATGGTTGGATATTTAAACATTTCAACGATTGACACATCTCTGTCCACCACTTCGCGCAGTTGGCTGTGAGCCTGAGCCATCAATAATGAATGACCCCCTAAATCGAAGAAATTATCATCTACACCTACTTTTTCCAAGTGTAATAGCTGTTGCCAAACAGTAGCGATATTTTGTTCTATCTCAGTTTGAGGAGCCACATAAGTTGCTGACAACTCTGGGTTAATAGCCTCAGGTTCAGGCAGTGCCTTACGGTCTACTTTGCCATTGGGTGTAAGTGGGAAATTAGGCAAAAATACAAAGCTGGAAGGCACCATATAGTCGGGCAGTTTTTGCTTCAAAAAGTTTCGCCAACTGCCGAAATCTGTGTGTTCTAGTCCGAGGTTGGAAATAATATAAGCGACTAAGCGCTGGTTGCCGGAGACATCGGAGCGGCTGATAACTAGAGACTCCTGCACATCTGGGTGTTGGCTTAATACCGCCTCAATTTCTCCTAATTCGATGCGGAAGCCCCGAATTTTTACTTGGTGATCGATGCGGCCTAGAAATTCGATATTGCCATCGGGTAAGTAGCGAGCTAAGTCGCCTGTTTTATAGAGGCGAGAACCCGGTTCGTTGCTAAAGGGGTTGGGAATAAAGCGTTCCGCAGTTAGTTCAGGTCGGTTGAGGTAGCCCCGCGCTAAACCAGCACCGCCAATATAGATTTCTCCGGGAATGCCGATCGGCATAAGCTGCAAATGGGCATCCAACAGATAAACTTGCGTATTGGCGATCGGGCGACCGATGGACGGCGGCTCTTGACTATCGGTACATTCGGCGATCGTTGCACAAACGGTGGATTCGGTCGGCCCATAAGCGTTAAAGAATCGACGACCCGGTGCCCACTTAGCCACAACATCGACGGAAACAGTTTCTCCCCCAACAATAATTGTTTGCAATGTAGAAAGCTCTTCAAAAGGAACAACTCCCAAGACTGCTACTGGTAATTCAATGTGGGTAATAGCTCGATCGCGCAATACCTCAATCAAATCAGAACCTGCCAAAAGAGCATTATTGATTGCGATACAGAGAGTTGCTCCCGAACACAAGGCAATAACCCAATCGGAAGTTGCAACATCAAAGCTCAAGGAAGCAAATTGGAGAACTCTGCTGTTCGGTTGTACGTCGAATATCTGAATCTGTGCTATAGCCAGGTTGCATAGTCCTCGATGCCCGACAAGTACGCCTTTTGGCTTCCCTGTAGACCCGGAAGTGTAAATCACATAAGCCAGGTTCTCAGAGGTTAAGCTGCATTCAGGATTTTCCTCACTCTGTCGCTCAATAATTTCCCAATCTGTGTCCAGACAGACAACTCGCGCTTGGTGTTTGGGAAGAGATTCAACTAACCGCCTCTGAGTCAGCAGCACTGGTACTTGGGCATCTTCTAACATCAAGGCCAAACGCTCTGGCGGATAAGCTGGATCTAGTGGTACATAAGCCCCGCCAGCTTTGAGAATACCCAGCAGTCCCACTACCATCTCCAAGGAACGCTCTACACAAATTCCCACCATTACTTCAGCGGTGACACCTAATTTGCCCAGATAATGCGCTAACTGGTTTGCTCGTTGGTTCAGCTCTTTATAGGTAAGTTGTTGGTCTTCAAATACTAGGGCAATAGCATCTGGCGATCGCTCTACCTGCTCTTCAAACAACTGGTGTATGCACGCATTTTGAGGGTAATCGGTTGCGGTATTATTCCACGCTACTAACTGCTGCCGTTCCCACTCAGTTAAAAGGGGTAATTCTGAGATTTTTTGCTCTGGATTAGAGACGATTCCTTCCAGCAGGGTTTGGAAATGTCCAACCATCCGATCGATCGTGTCAGCATTAAACAAATCTATGCTGTACTCAAAACGACCGACTATGCCCTCGGATGTCTCCTGTAATTCCAGGGTTAAATCAAACTTTGCCGTTTCGGTATCAATATCTAACTGGCTCCAATTCAGAATCGAATTAACGCCTGACATTGGGGGTTGGAGAACAAAAGCAACTTGGAACAGCGGGTTTTGACCCAAATTTCGCTCCGGTTGCAGTGCTTCTACCAACTTCTCAAAAGGCACATCTTGGCAAGCAAATGCTTCCAAAGTCACTTCCCGCATCCTTTCGAGCAACTGCCGGAAAGTAGGGTTGTCCTTGAAATCGGTACGCAGTACCAAAGTGTTGACGAAGCACCCAATTAGCTGCTGAATCTCGGGCTGGTTGCGTCCTGCGGTGACAGTGCCTACAACAATATCGGTCTGCCCCGTGTAGCGATAGAGCAAGGTTTTGAACGCTGCCAGCAGTGTCATGTAGAGGGTAACGCCTTCTTTCTGACTCAATTTCGCGATCGCCTCGCTCAAAGTTTGAGGTAGCGCTAGACATTGCCTTGCACCCCGAAAAGTTTGGATTGGCGATCGCGATCGATCTGTGGGCAGTTGCAGCGTTGACAGATTCGCTAGTTGCTGTTTCCAGTATCTCAGTTGGTTTTCCAGCACCTCTGGCTGTAGCCATTGCCGTTGCCAATAGGCAAAGTCCGCAAACTGAACCGGCAGTTCTGGCAGGGGCGATCGCCCGCCCAAAGAAAAGGCGCTGTAGAGTGTCGCCAGTTCCTTCATAAACAAGCTGTACAAAGAAACACCATCGATCGCGATGTGGTGTATGGTCAGGAACAACCTGTAATCAGCCTCGCCCAACCGCATGAGAGTACCCCGCAGCAGTGGCCCTTGGGTAAGGTCAAAAGGCTGCTGCGCTTCCAAAGTTCCCAGCCGCAATGCTTCAGACTCCCGTTCTGCCTCTGGCAATTCCCCAATATTCACCACTGGCAGGATGAAATTAAAGGCATCTTGAATCACCATCACTGGCTGCCCATCCACGACAGCAAAGGTCGTTCGCAAAATTTCGTGACGCTTGATGATTTCGTTGATGCTGCGCTCCAGAGCAGCAATGTTGACGGAACCAGGTAGGCGAATGGTAATCGGTTCGTTATAAAAAGGTAGATCGGGAGCCAGTTGACATAAAAACCACAGTTGTTGCTGGCTGAAGGATAGAGGTAAGTCCCGATGCCGCGAAATCGGTTGAATCGAGGAAGGCTGGGGTGTTGGAGATTTTTGACTGGCGATTTCCAGATTGCGAGCCAGATCGGCGACTGTGGCAGACTCAAACAAGGTACGCAAAGGTAACTCTACCTGGAAAGTGTCTCGGATTCGAGTTGCAATCTGCGTGACTACCAGAGAGTGACCTCCCAATTCTAAGAAATTGTCGCGAATACCCACTCGCTCTAGTCCCAGAACTTCGGCCCAGATTCCTGCCACCACATCTTCCACAGGAGTTTGAGGTGCCACATAATCTTGTCCTAGTTCGGGAATTTTAATGGCAGGCGCTAGTAGCTTCTGACGGTCTATTTTGCCGTTGGGCGTGAGCGGCATGGTTTTCAGGAACACAAAGCTGGAAGGCACCATATAGTCTGGCAACTTATCTTTCAGGAAGTTACGCAACTTGCCCGCTGTCGTGCGTTGCAAAAATTTTAAGAAGCCTTGAGTTTCTAGGAGGTAGTCCATACTCTGCTGAATCACAGCTTTTTCACTCGCTGTGAGAGATAACTCAATTCCTGCCTGATTTCCTTGACACCAAGCGACAGTTCCCTCAAAACATCGCTCTTCGGTATCTCCCGGTAGCACGAGGCGCAAGTGCAGGCGTTTACCTTTTGACCAATTATCTGGCACTCCGATCGCGCCAATCCCACTGATCGATATGTCTTCTGTTTCTAACTTAACTGAGCGATCGCCATCAAATTCTGCTAAACACTCGCTTTTAAAGGGTATTCGTTCTGCGGTGACCTTGGAAACAACATAAGCGGCGATCGAGCGCTTCTGTCCGGGGACATCTTCTTGTGCTGCTACCACTGCTACCTGCACGTCGGGGTGTTGTCCCAGCACCGCTTCAATCTCGCCTAGTTCAATGCGGAAACCGCGAATTTTCACTTGGTGGTCGATGCGGCCTATAAACTCGATATTGCCATCCGGCAGATAGCTACCCAAATCGCCAGTACAGTAAAGCCGATCGCCTGTATGGGGATGAGTGATGAAGCGTTTGCTAGTCTTTTCCTCATCTCGCCAATAGCATCGGGCTAGACCAATTCCCCCAATATAAAGCTCTCCGACTACTCCCTCTTGACATGGTTCCATCGCTTCGTCGAGCACATAAAAATGCTGGTTGGTCATTGACCCACCGTAAGGGATACTTTTCCAGGTGGGGTCTATTGTTTCGATGGGATATAAAATCGACCAGATAGAAGCCTCCGTTGCACCTCCTAAGCCGATGACAGCAGGGATTAAAGATTCGTCTAGCTGAGAGCTTGAATCAAGGCACTGGCCGGGCTGGACGCCCGCCCTACTCAACTGAGGTTCAATATCTAAATCTAAACTTTCCGACACCCACCTAGAAACTAAATTTTTGATTTGATCTGGCAAAGTCAAAGGTATCCAATCGCCGCTGAGAAGGACTAATCGCAGAGACGAAGATAAATCTTTGCTATGAACAGCGGCATAATCTACCAGCATCTGCATCAATGCCGGTGCAGAGTTCCAGATAGTGACTTGTGCTTGCACTATCAAATCGACCCAGTGAGCGGGATCTGGCGTTGCTGATACTTGAGGGATTACAACAGTTCCTCCTGCTGCCAGCAAGCCGAAAATATCATATACCGATAGGTCAAAGCTCAGGGAAGATAGAGCTAAGACCCGATCGCCCGCTCCCACTTCAAAGCGTTGGTTGATATCGAGTAGAGTGTTGACAGCACCCCCATGCTCGATCGCTACTCCCTTCGGTTGACCAGTTGAGCCGGATGTGTAAATCACATAAGCTAAATTATCCGATGTCACCCCACTGTCTGGATTTTCCTCTCTGGAGCGATCGACAGTTTCTAAATTCCCATCCAAACAGATGACACGCGCTTGATGCGAGGGAAGAGACTCGACTAAATGCTGTTGTGTAAGCAACACTGGCGTTTGGGAATGTTCCAACATAAATGCCAGTCTATTTGCCGGATAATGCGGATCTAGCGGTACATAAGCTCCCCCTGCTTTCAGAATACCTAATAGACCTACAACCATCTCCAGCGATCGCTCCACACAGGCTGCCACCAATACCTCTGGCCCAACACCCACAGTCTTCAGATAATGTGCCAACTGGTTAGCTTGAGAGTTTAAGTCCTGATAAGTTAGCTGCTTCCCTTCAAAAATTACGGCAATGGCATCAGGCGATCGCTCTACTTGGAACTCAAATAGTTCGTGAATGCACCTATCCGGGAAATTATCTAACATTTTATTTTTCCTTATATCGAGGTATACAGAGTTTTTTTTTCTTTGTTTTCGTAACTATTGCTGAGTTAAGCTGATCCAGCCAAAAGGCTTAAATTATTAACAAAAATGCCGTCATACATAAGGGGTTAAACCCCTTTATACAAGCCCATAAACCTAGTCACTGGCATCGTTATATTTTAGTTGCTATTCCTAAACTCACCTATTATATTTCTATAAGGTTCACTTAGCGCTAATGTCCGAAAATTAGGTACGTTGTTGCGCTTGAGCGCTCTAGTTGATACATGAGAGCGCTCAAGCGCAACAACGTACCTTTCTTTAATGTGAAACTTGCATCCATGACTGATGTAGCAAAACCCTTGAAAAAGGGTATTGCCAATAATCGAAAGACGAAAATATAGAATAATTTTTAACTATCAAATTTTCAGAAAAATTATACCTGCTACCTTCTCCTTATTAAATTTTCTGCTGAATAGGAATCTCAATCACGAAATCCGCTCCCTTACCTCGTGCTGAAATACAAGTTAAGCTCCCCTGATGTTTTTCCACCACAATTTGATAGCTAATAGCTAACCCCAAACCAGTACCCGATCCCACAGGTTTCGTAGTAAAGAAAGGATCGAAAATTTTTCGACATACTTCCTCAGTCATCCCCGCTCCATTGTCCGCAATAGATATCTCCACTTTATTACGGTTTACGACTCTGGTGCGAATGCAAATTTTTCCTTTATTATGCGTCACAAATTCTTTTTTCTGTGCAGCTACTGTGGGACAAACCGCAAATGACTCTTCAATCGCATCAATCGCATTGTTGAGTATATTCATAAATACTTGGTTCAAAAAGCCGGGGTAACACTCTACCCTAGGCAATTTTCCATACTCTTTAACAATTTCAATACCTAATTTTGAGGTGCTGGCTTGTAGCTGATTTTGTAACAGCAGCAGAGTGCTATCGATCCCTTCATGGATATCTACTGGTTTCATTTGAGCCTCATCCAAGCGCGAGAAATTCCGTAGCGACAAGATAATCTGGCGAATGCGCTCTGCCCCTACCTGCATCGAATCAATCAATCTAGGAAAATCTGAAATTATGAATTCGATATCAATATCTTCTGCATAGTTTTGAATCTCAGGAGTTGCATTAGGCAATTGCTGCTGGTAAAGATTCAGCAACCCCAGCAAGTGATCGACATAGTCACTAGAGTGGGTAAGATTGCCATAGATAAAGTTAATCGGGTTATTAATTTCGTGAGCTATACCACCAACCAATTGCCCCAGACTTGACATTTTTTCAGTCTGAATTAGTTGAGTCTGTGTCGCTTGCAATTCCTGTAAAGCAAGTTCAAGCTCAACTGCTTGTTCTCTCAAAAGTCTATTTTTTTCTTGTAACTCCAGCGTCCTTGCTTCGACTTTCTGTTCCAGCCTTTGGTTGTAATCGTCTAATTGCTCGTTGGCTGTTTTCAATTTTTGAGTTGCGGCTTCCAATTTACCATAGAGCATCGCATTTTTAAGGGAGATAGCTATCTGTGAAGAAAGTATCTTCAACAATTCCAGCCTCTCCGTTGTAAAGGCACCTACTGTCAGATTATTTTCTAAATAAATAATTCCAATTAGTTTGCCTTGATTAATAAGAGGCATAGACAAGATTGACTTCGGCTTGGTTTTGATGATGTAAGGATCGTTGATAAATATTCCTGAAACTGCTGCATCATTTAATGCGATATTTTCTTTGGCAATGCGAACATAATTAATCATAGAAATAGGAAGATTGTCACTTGTTTCAAATGGTGAGTCTGAATACAATACAACCGCATCACTATCCACAACACCTGTAGCTTCTATCAAAAGCTTTCCATCTTTTTCTAGAATCAGGCAGCTACTTGTAGCTCCGGCATTTTCCATCACAATTTTAAGTAACTTATTCAGCAACTTATCCAGCACTATTTCCTCAGCCAAGGCTAGAGATGCTTTGTTGACAGTAGACAAATCCAATACCGCCGAATTTCCTCCTGCGACCGATGTTGTTGTCCTATTAATCTCTAGGCCTATGGATTCTCGCTTTAGAATCTCGGAAAATACCAAAGGATATCTAGACTCTAAATCTTTAACTTTGGCATTGGCTCCCCAACGAATATATCCATAGTAAGCCTGTGTCAGATAAATTTGAGCAAACTTGTCTCTGCCCAGGGATAAATAAAACTCTGCCGCTAGTTCTGAAGCTAGTGCTTCTTCCTGAATGTATCCTTGTTCTTTAGCTCCCGTTATAGCTCGGTCATAATAGTCCATTGATTCTACAATTTGCCCTTGAATCCTTGCTTTTTCGGCCTCCACAAGTTCGTACTTATGCTGGAAGTTAAAGGGGGCATGGAATGCCCATTTCTGCATTTGTTGTTGATTAGCTTCTACCAAGCTCATATATTGTTGTTGTTCGGCCTGAGAAACTTGAGGATAAACAGCGAGTAGAGCAAGGGAATAATAGAAGTTATGAGGAGCAGAAACTACCATACCCATGACGTTACCTGCGTGTTCTGCGCCTAAACTGGCGCTGGCAATAGCATTCTTAGGTTCTTTAAATAGATAAGAAAGAATTGTTTTGGCAAGATAGGAAACATATAGCAAAGTTCGATTGTTACTTTCAATAAAAACAGGCAGCATTTGTGTTTCATTAAAACTTTCGCCAATCAACTGACATTTTTCTCCACTTCTATCTTCAAGATTTAGCGTCATTTGGTGGAATATTTTGATGTAGTAGATTGAATAGTCTTGTTTTAGCTTGATTGCCAAATCAAGATATTGTCTTTGCTTATGATCTACAATGTCTAATCGCTCCCCCGTCAAAAATATGCTCGCGCAATAAACAGTAATACAATAACCAGCATATTCTATATCTCCAGTTTCCAGTCCACTTTGTAGCCCAGATAGTAAGGGTAACAACGCTTCTTTACTATGCGCTTTCCAATGTATAACCAAACCATAAAATATTTGATGTACTTTACATATAAGCGAGTTCGCATTAAATTTATCCAACAACTTTAAAGCCAAGTTGCCTGCATGATATCCGGCATCTATATCCCCGATTGCCGAACACAGTATTACACTATAAGAGACATACGCAACAGCACTAAGAGGGGAGTTGCCGTGTTCCAGGCAGATTTTAACCAAGCTCACTATAAGCAGGGGCAAAATTTCGGGATTAGCAGCGACAGCAGGAGAAACAAGGGATGTCATTATCCTTAAAGCTGCTATTTTGTAGGGGTCTGTCATTTCTGGGATATTTTCTAAGTCGCTGAGCTTTGGTAACTCAAAAACAAAACCCCCGTCGCCCACTTCATTTGACAAGGAAACACCCAGCATATCCAATACTTGCAGACCCGTATCAATGGCTTTTAACATCTGATTTTGAGCCATATAAAACTGGATTTGGAGCTCGTATACCTTCACTCTTTCGAGCAGAGTGTTTGCTTTTTGCAAAACAACTTCAGCCAGGGTTGCTGACCTTTCGTAATTGGTATTAAGATATTCCGCTTCTACGGCTTCTACATAGAGTGATAGTGTCAGATTGTAGTTGGTCTGCCAACTGTTTTCTGCTAAGAGTTTTAACCCTACTCTTAGTTGTGTGACAGCAGCTTCATAAGCTGACGCTGCTTTGGCTTTCCGACCAGCTATTAAATTTAAGTGAGCCAGGTTATATTTTTCTTCTTGCTCGGTAAGGAATTCCACTCCGACATTTAGCTGGTTAACAATATCAAAGATATTGTCTTCTAGGATGTCTGGATTCATATTCTGTAACAAGAGTTGACCAATTTTCAGGTGCGTAGCTTTTTGCTGCTCAGTAGGAATCAGAGAATATGCTGCTTGCTGCACTCGGTCATGCAAAAATCTGTAGGAAACTTTGTAATTATTAATTTCTAATTGGGTTCCTTGAGTATTGGCTACTACCAAGGACTCATTACTCTGGCACAGTAACGGTATTTTGCAAGCACTTTCTCCCAAAGGCAAAATTAGACCAGTCTGAAGCCCCTCCCATAAAGCAGATGCCGTTTCTGATATAGATTTTTCATTGACTATTGCCAAAACATCCAAATCAAATCGATTCCCAATACAAGCTGCTAACTTTAAAACTTTCTGGGTATCTGAAGGTAGTTTTTCAATGTTTCTGGCGATGAGTTCTACGACATTATAATCGGCGATTCCTACAGTTTGAATCTGTCCCATGTCCCACTGCCATCTGCCAATGCTGAAGTCGAATGTCAACAGCTTTTCTGCGTAAAGGGTAGTGAGTAGCTGAGTTAAGAAAAAGGGATTTCCTTGAGTTTTATTGAAAACTAGCTCAGCTAGTAATTGCCATCTTTGTGTTTCATATCCATCGTTTCCTACAAGTAAACTTTCTTCCTCAAGTTGTTCTTGTTGATCGAACAAGCAAGTCAGAGGAGATGCTGCTGATAAGAAGCTTTCACCCAAAGTATCAGCAACTAATTGACTGACGGTATTAAATGTCAACGGTTGAAGGATGATATTATTGACGATCGATCCAGATGAATAAATACTATCTAAGGTCTGCATTAACGGATGAGCTGGGCTGACTTCGTTATTTCGATATGCTCCAATCACGAATAAATATTTGCTATCTCGGTCAGTTAGCAGCACATGAATCAATTTCAAAGAAGCAGAATCTGCCCACTGCAAATCATCTAAAAATAATACTAGGGGATGTGCTTTTTGGGTAAAAATATGAATGAATTGTTGAAAAACATGATTGAAACGGTTTTGTGATTCGCTTGCCCCTAGTTGAGTAACTTCGGGTTGCTCGCCAACAATTAATTGTAATTCGGGAATAACGTCAATTATGACTCTAGTATTTTGACCTAAATTATTTAAAATCTCCTGTTTCCAAAAATTTATTTTTTCAGAACTTTCTGTTAACAATTGTCGAATTAGTTCTTCAAAAGCTTGAATCAAGGCTCCATAGGGAATATTGCGTTTAAATTGATCGAACTTACCAGCGATAAAATAACCCCTTGCTCTGACAATGGGTTTGTGGATTTCATAAACTAAACATGATTTACCTATTCCTGAGTAACCGGAAACTAGCATCATCTCGGCTGTTCCAGCACTAACTCTATCAAAAGCATCCATTAGATTGGCTACTTGCGTTTCTCGTCCGTACAGTTTTTGGGGGATCAGAAAATGACCTGATTTATCACACTTGCCCGGAATAAAGTTACAATTTTTTCCACTTTGCTGCAATTGATTTAGACATTGTTCTAGATCGGCCTTGAGGCCATAACCACTTTGATATCTATCTTCAGCAGTCTTGGCTATTAATTTCATCACAATGTCAGAAATTGCTTTGAGAATCTCGCCATTTTGAATTTGAGATTTGGAGTGATTGCTGCTAATTTCTACTTGCCTATTTTGCTCTTTTGCACATATAATCTTCCAGGGCGATACAGGCTGTTTAGCGATATGGCAGTGAACTAATTCCATTGGATCTGTAGCTTTAAATGGCACTTCACCGCACATCATTTCATAGAATGTGATACCTAAAGAGTAGAAGTCTGTGCGGTAGTCAATTGAGCGATTCATCCGCCCAGTTTGCTCTGGTGACATATAGGCAATTGTGCCTTCTAGTAAATTGGGATGGCTGAGTGTTTGGGTCGATCTAGACAATCGCGTAGCAATACTAAAGTCAGTAATTTTTACTTGGAGGGTGGCAGGATGGATGATGATATTTGTTGGTTTAATATCTTTATGAATAATTTGGTTGTCATGCAGTTTACCCAGAGTATCTGCTAACTGAATAGCGATTGATAAAAAATCTTTTAGTTTAAGCTTGTGAATGCTCAAAAAGTTTTTGAGTGCTTCTCCTTTTGAATCTTCTAATATCAATGCCAGACCATTGCGATGATTTTCTAATCCGTAGGGCTTGACAATACCTTCTAAATTGAGATTTCTAGAGAGTTCGTATTCATGTCTCAATTGCATAATCTCTTCGAGATTAGGATATTCTGCTCTCAAAATTTTGATGATTACAGCTTGTCGATCTTGCTTCCTCTGAGCCCGATAAACTACTGTATTCAAACCTTGGTTGATTTTTTCTATTAATTGGTAGTTAATCTTAATACTCATAAGCATTTAGTTAAATTAAATCTAGTGAGTGAATTATGTTATAATATACCACAGTCAATCTAAAAGTGTGCTTTTTTACACAATATCTGAGAGCTTTTTGGGAGTTTTTTGGTTGACTATGTTTGTGATACAAATTATCTTAACGTACTTGGGGTCTGATTAGAATCCGTAATTTCCACATGATTTTCATTTTATTGCTACTACCAAAAGCGATCGCAAGTTTTGCCACCCTCTAAATACCAATAAAAAATTAGGATTGTTTATTGTATAGTTGGTTCGCTCAAACCTGATGTTCTTTTCGTCTGAACAAGTAAGCAAATTGGTATTCCTAAATTCGCGGTATAATTAGAGAACAAAATTAGGCGTTCCTGATTTGGAGTATGATTTGCCTCGGAAATGAGCGAGTAGGGGCAATTCATGAATTGCCCCTACTCGCTCATTTCCGAGATTGCCTAAGCGACTGAATCATACCTAAATTCAGCAACGCCCATAATTTTTTGATGGATAGGGAAACGGCTGATTAACGTTGATAAACGTAGTCTGAAGCCCTAGGGTGCCGATACATAAAAAATCTTCAATAAAAATCGACTTTTTGAGCAGCGATGCACCTGAAAAATAGTTGAGTAAACACACTTAAAACTAATTTTTTAGTATCAAAAATTGACACTAATTACGCATTTTAGATCGAGTAAACAGGTTTTTCGCCAAAAGTTGTGCCTCTAGAGAATAATTTTTGTAAAAAAATCCGGTTTCAGACCACCAGTGCGTAAGTCCTAATTGAGAGAAATGATATTAGTTAAGCCACCCCTGACATGGTGCGTTGCTACTATATGGTTCGATTTGCTCGACATATTGTTGATGGCGGCGCACCCTAAGACTTACTACGAGCGGGTAAATTAAGACTTAATAAAAAAACCCGCACTGGCGGGTTTTTTTATGCGGGAAATTAGCTCGAAGTTTGCTTAAAGCGATCGATAAACGCGATAATTGATCTCGGGGAAGATGTTGTCTATCTCCTGAACCTTCTCCAACCAGCCGGAATCGACTTTGCCTTCTTTGACTTCATCGTACAGCTTGTGGAAGCGCATTAAGTGCGATCGCGTCCGCCGCACTGCATAGGGCACCATCGTCCCTGTACGCATGATAAACGCCCAGTCAGACGATTGAGCTAACAACACTTCCCGCGCAGCCTGATTCAAAGCCCGCAACTGCAACTCATCCTCTGCTTCCATGTTTCCCAATTCAATCATCCGTTCCGCGGCTTTGTGCAAGTGCGGGTAAATCCAAGCATTGGTATCGTTTAGCCAATATTCGTGGAAACCCCGGAAACCCCAGCTAGACTGGGACGGACGGCATACTTGCTGAGTCGGATTTCCGCGCAAATAATCGGCTAAGTGCGTCATTTCGTAGGTATTTTGGTCGTACCAACTCTTGCGGAACAGGTAGTCTAAGAACCAAGGCCCTTCGTACCACCAGTGACCGAAAAGTTCGGCGTCGTAAGGTGAAACGATAATCGGAGGACGCTGCATGATGCCGTTGAGGTGCTCGACTTGGCGTTCGCGATTAAAGGCAAAGTTGCTGGCGTGTTCGGCTGCTTTTTCCCGCGCCCAATACGGATCGTATAACTGTTTGTCGCCTAAACCCAATCCGCGACCGGTGATTTTGTGATATTTAATCCCGGTGTTTTTGCGCTGGCCGTTGGGCATGATGTAGGGTTTGATGTAGTCGTATTCGGCTTCCCAACCTAAATCTTTGTAAAATTCGCGGTATTCGGCGGCGCCCGGATAGCCGACTTCGGATGACCAAACTTGCTGGGATGATTCGTGATCCCGACCGAATGCTGCTACTCCGCATTCGGTGAAAATTGGGGCGTAGCTACCGTAGCGGGGACGCGGGCGGGCGTAGAGGATGCCGTGACCGTCTGTGAGGAAGTAGCGGAGGCCGGCGTCGGCTAACATCCTCTCTAAGCCTTCGTAGTAGGCGCATTCGGGCAGCCAAATGCCTTTTGGGCGGCGGCCGAAGTTTTGTTCGTAGCTTTCGCAGGCTACTTGTATTTGCGCCCAAACTGCTTCGGGGTACATTTTCATCAGCGGTAGGTAGCCGTGGGTGGCCCCGCAGGTCATGATTTCAAGGTTGTTGCTGTCTTGAAATTGTTTGAAGGCTTTGACTAAATCTCGATCGAACTTTTCCCAATAATTCCGAACTTGGGAGAAGTGGGCGGTGTAATGTTCGGCTAAGTACCTAACGTGACCGTTGTCGCTGTTGTGTTCAATTTCGAGTTCGGCTAGTTCTTCGAGTTTTGCTAAGTGGTCGTCGAAACGGTCTTGCAGCAAGGGGTCGCGCAGCATGGCTACCAAGGGCGGTGTCATGCTCATGGTAATTTTAAAGTCGATGCCGTCGCGCTTTAGCCCTTCAAAGACTTGCAGCAGGGGAATGTAGGTTTCGGCGATCGCCTCAAACAGCCATTCTTCTTCTAAAACGTAGTCGCTTTCGGGGTGGCGGACAAAGGGCAGGTGGGCGTGGAGAACGAGGGCGAGGTAGCCAATAGCCATAATGATTTGGATGACGCCAGTTAGGGACAGCTTTAAAATATTTTAAGATTTTATGCCGAAATGGGATCCACAAAGTTCAGTGTTTTTTTAATGACCTTTGTGTGACAGACTAAATCTTCGCAAATTCTAATTTTGTGCTTGCTGCTGGATTAAGACTGCTGCTGTTTGAGAGTCTACTGGCTTTGAGAAAAAGAATCCCTGGGCGAACTCGCATTTTAATCCTTTGAGTATCGATAGTTGCGAGGCTTCTTCGACTCCTTCTGCTACTACATCCATTCCTAAATTGTGGGATAAAGTCACGATCGATCGCACAATTTCTGTGGGGTCGATGCCTCCTTTGCCGAGGTCGAAGTCGCCTCCCATCCTGCTGACAAAGGATCGGTCTATTTTTAAGGTATTGGTGGGGAAGCGGTGCAGGTAGGAGAGTGATGAATAGCCGGTGCCGAAGTCGTCGATGCACAGGTGTATGTTTCGGGCTCTAAGCTGCACCAGCATGGCTGTGACTGATTCGGAATTTTCTATGAGTACGCTTTCGGTAATTTCTAGCTTTAAACTGTTGCCGTCGAGGTGACTTTCTTCGAGAACTCGATCGATATATTCGATTAAATCTGGCTGAGAAAACTGTTTGACTGACAGGTTGACGCTGACGCTTAAGGGCGGGTTATTTTGAAATAGCTGCTGCCACTGGCGGATTTGCTGGCAAGCTGTGCGGAGTACCCAGCGGCCCAGCGGTACGATCAATCCGGTTTCTTCGGCTATGGGAATAAATTCGTTGGGCGAAACTAAGCCTCGTTCAGGATGCTGCCACCGCACCAGGGCCTCAAAACCGATAATTGTGTTATGGGCGATCGACATAATCGGCTGGTAGTGAATGATAAACTGGGGTGTTGGGGATAAGGGAGGTAAGCCCGATCGGGCTGATTGCGGAGAGTCTTCTTCTCTAGCGGGGTCTCTAATTGATTCGATCGCCCGTCGCAGGTCATTTTCTAACTGCAACAGCTTCAAAGCGTGGGCGTGCATGGAACTATTGAAAACTTCGTGTCGGGCTCTGCCGAGTTCTTTGGCGCGGTACATGGCTGTATCGGCGTCGCGTAGCAGGCTTGTCGGTTCCTCGTATTCGCCGGAGCTCAATGCAATGCCGATGCTGGCGGTGATAAAGACTTCGTGTCCGTCTAGCAGGATGGGGGAGGTGATTGTCTTTTGCAAGCGGTTGACTATGTTGGTAGCTTCATTTACGCCGTCGATGTCTTCGAGTAACAGCACAAATTCGTCTCCTCCGAGGCGGGCCACTGTATCTCCGACTCTGAGACAAGCTGTTAGACGCTGCGCGATCGCAACTAGCAGTTGATCGCCGATCGCATGGCCGAGGGAATCGTTGACTACTTTAAATCGATCTAAATCGAGAAACAGCACGGCAAATAAGTAGTCTTTGCGCCGTTTTGCTAGCCTCAGAGCGTGTTCCAGCCGATCGCTAAATAGCGATCGGTTGGGCAATCCGGTAAGGGCATCGTGAAAAGCGTCGTGCAGCAATTGTGCTTCGGCGAGTTTGCGCTGAGTGATGTCGTGGCAGTTGATCACGATGCCCTTGACTGCCGGATCGTGCAGTAAATTTGTGGCTACAGCTTCTACATAACACCAGGAACCGTTGCGGTGGAGCACTCTATACTCCAGGGGGCACTGGCTTGTTTTGGGGTTTTCAATGGCTTTGTGGAGGGTTTGGGCGATCGCGGCGCAGTCGTCGGGATGAACAGTCCCTAGGGCGCTGCGCCCGATCGCCTGGTGGGGCGCGTAGCCTAAAATTCGCTTGACGGAAGGGCTGATGTAGCGGAATATGCCCTCGGCGTCGAGAATGATCGTGATGTCTGTGGCGTTTTCAATCAGCGATCGAAATCGCTGTTCGCTTTGTCTGAGGGCTGATTCTGCCTGTTTGCGTCCGCTGATATCAAGGGCTACTCCGTCTATAATGATGTCCCCGTTTTTGTTTTTGGAAAATCTGGCGCTGTCTTGCACCCACTTGACTTGGCCTGAATTCAACAGGATCCGGTACTGGCGATCGCAGGGCAACAGACTGGCACTCGATGCTGCGACGCTGCTGTCATAGGAACTTTTGTCATCGGGATGGATGATTTTGGTCAACTGTTCGGGGTACGCCATTGCTTCTTCTGGCCCGATCCCAGTAAGTTCGCGCACCCCCGGACTAATGTAGGGCATGGAGGTTGTGCCGTCTGGATGCAGCACGGCGCGGTAGACTGAACCGGGAATGTTGGCTGCCATTGTGGCTAGCTGTTGCTGGATGCCGCGGACTTCGGCTTCAGCGCGTTTGCGTTCTGCGAGTTCGGTTTGGGCTTGTTGGTAGAGTTCGGCTTGGTGGATTGCGATCGCACATTGATCTGCGATCGCTTTGAGTAGCGACAGTTCTTCGGCGCTCCAATAGCGATCGCGATCGCACTGATAGATACTAATTCCTCCCAAAAATGACTGACGGTAAAGCAGCGGTGCGATCGTGACGGTGCGAAACCCTACAAACTCTGCTGATGCTTGCAGGGACGGGCACAGGCCCGATAACTCTTCGATGACGACGGCTTCTCCTGCCGCGAGTTCGGTTTGGTAGTGTTGGGCAAATGTGCAATTTAGCCCGATGAGTCCTTGTTTCTCTGCGGCTTTGCTGATATGGCGGACTACAATCCTGCCTTCAGCATCTGGCTGCAAGATCGCGCAGCCGCTGATTTCGAGAGATTCGTGCAGTTGATCTGCGGTAGTTTGCAGCACTTCGTCGAGTACCAGGGTTTCGCGCATGGCTTGGATGATGCGGTTGACGATCGCCTCACGAGTCGCTTGCCGCTGAATTTGGGCGATCGCGAATTGTTGCTGGCGGCGCATTTTGTATTCTTGGAGCGATCGTTCTAATACTGTTGGCAGCCTAAACAGCCGCCCTTTTAATACAAAATCGTTCATGCCGGCTTTGATGCACTCAACTGCCGCTTCTTCTCCCAAACTTCCCGTTACTAAAATAAATGGTATTTCTTGCCCTAATTCCTGCATTAATTTCAACACTTCTAAACCGTTAAACCCAGGGAGGCGGTAATCTGACAGCACTGCGTCGTACTTGCAATTGTGGATCAGTTGTCTGCATTCTGTTGCTGTTTCGGCAGTATCGTAGTTAAAATTTACTCCCCCCGCTTCTAACGCGAGCACTATTAATTCCAGATCTTCCGCCATGTCTTCGACAATCAACAATTTTAACGTTGATTCTGATACTGTTTTTAGTAAATAGTTTGTCTGAGTTCTATCTAACATACGGTATTGTGGAGTATTAAATTTGTTGTTCGTTTTTGGGCTAGATTTCATTTATTAAATTGAGTATAGTTAAGTTTGTATCACTGTTTTTAGTTAGATTTTTAATGCTTTAGCAATATTAATGATGTTTTGATGACATTGATTTAGCACGTGCAACGGAGGGCTGGCAGAACCGACTGTTACTTATTGAACTGTATAATAGTTTTCAATTATAAATTAAGAACTACTATAGCATCGAAGGCGAAGAGTGACGTATGTCTGGTAATAGGTAATGAATAATGTGCCAGAAAGCTTTTGAACAGCAAGCTTTTCGGTGATTGCCGATTACCTTTTTCCCGATTACCCAAGCGTACCCGATCTTTCTGAGAACTGCTATATACTGGTCACTTGCGAATCTACATTGCTGTTTGAGATTGTTTGCCTAGTTTAAAGTAGAACGTGGCTCCTTGACTAGGTATGCTTTCTGCCCAAATCGTGCCGCCGTGGCGGTGAATAATCCGCCCGACGATCGCCAAACCGATCCCCGTACCTTCAAATTCTCTCTGGGAATGCAGCCTCACAAAGGCTCCAAAAAGTCGATCGGCATATTCCATCGGAAAACCCACGCCGTTATCCTTGACAAAAATCGTTCCATCAGGTAAGGAATCAATAACTATTGTAGCCGGAGTGCGTCCGCGGCTGAACTTGACGGCGTTGCTAATCAAGTTGCTGAACACCTGTTGCAGCAAGGTGGGATCTCCCATCACCGTCGGCAAATCTCCGACGGCAAATTCAACGCTGTCGGGAGTTGGGCCCAGATCTCCGGCTGTTCGGGGTTTAGTCAATTTAATCGCAGTTTGCACCAGGCGGGTGAGATCGATCGGAATTTGCACTAACTCGGTGCGGCCCACCCGCGAAAGAGCGAGTAAACCGTCAATCAACAAACTCATTTTTTGGCTGCTATCATCAATCACTTCCATGTAGTGAACGATTTTAGGATCGTTCAAGATTTCAGTTGATTCTAAGCGTTGTTTCAAAGCATTAACAAAACCTGAAATATGGCGTAAAGGAGCGCGGAGATCGTGGGAAACAGAATAGCAAAAAGATTCTAATTCTTGATTAGCAGCCTCTAATTGCTCAGTGCGTTTCGACAAAGCTTGTTTTGTCTCAACCAACTCAGTGATATCGCGAGAAGTGCCAATTAAAGCATAAACCTCGCCATCGAGATTCCTGAGAGGAATTTTAAAAGTGTCGAAGTAAACAGTATCGCCGGACAATACAAATTTTTCTTGCAAGTGTAGAGTTTCACCTGATTCAAATACCAGCAAGTTTTCACGCACAAATTTTGTGACAACTTCAGGGGAAAAACACTCAGACACGGTTTTTCCTTGCATTTCTTTTCGGCTGTTGAACCCTGCCATTTTTGCCAAAGGTTGATTGACAAAAACCTGACGCATATCTTCGCGTTCTACAACAAAAATGTGATCGGGTAAAGCATCAAAAAAAGTTTCAAGTTCGGCGGTACGCTGGGCAACTTGAACTTCTAAAGTTTCGTAGAGCTGTTTGAGTTCTTCTTCGGCTCGTTTGCGATCGCTGATATCTTGACCGATGCCGATGTGTCGGCCGTCGGAGAGACGAATATTTGCCCAAGTAGTGTCAATTATTCGCCCGTCTCTAACTGTTGTTTTGAAGTCTTTCCAGTTCTCAGTTGCTGCTTGGATTTCATCCAAAACGTATTGGCGGTATTCTGCCTGCGGGTAGCATTCGGCAAAGATATCGTAGTTTTTGAGTTCTGCAAAACTCCAGCCCAGCACTTTTTCCCAGTAGCGGTTTACCCACTCTATTTCACCGCTATGTCCCAAGAATGATAGCATGACTGGCACGTTGTCGAAGATTGTTTGCAGCACTTCGTTTTGCTCTTTTAAGGATTCTTCGGCTTGTTTGCGTTGCGTAGCTGCCGCCACGGCATCGCTGATGTCGAGTATCGAACCGATAATTTGCTGAATTTGTCCCCCTGGGGTTCTTTTGAAAATTGTCGATCGATCGTGCACCCACCGCCATTCGCCGTTTTTGTGTTTGATTCTGTAGTCAGTGTCATTTGTAGCGTGAGGGTTGGTGCTGTTTTCCAGCAACTGCATACTTGCACTTAACTTGTGCAGATCCTCGGGGTGAACTAAGCTAGAAATAGCTTCTGTACCCAACTCTTGCATTTCTTGGGGAGTGTAGCCCAGGATGGCTGTGACGGCTGCATTGGCATAGATATTTTGCTGTGCTTCTGTGTCGTAAATGTACAGAAAGTTCGGGAGGGTTGTAACAATGCTTTCTAAAAGTTGTTGCTGTTTTTGCAGCTCTAATTCAGCTTGTTTGCGCTGTGTCAAATCCAGCACAAAACTCACCCCAACTTCCTGGCTTCCTTCTAAAAATGCAGCGCCTAGCAGCACCGGAACGCGGCTGCCGTCCGAGCAGATGTATTCTTTTTCATAGGGAATAGCTGTGGTGGTAACTGTCATTTCTGCAAGTTTTTGTTCGTCTAGGCTGCGGTACTTTGGCGGTGTCATTTTTAGCCAGCTAATTTTTTTTTCAAGCAAATCGTGTCTTGTGTATTTTACTAGGTTTAAAAAAGCTTGATTTGCGTCGGTAATCTGACCATTAATTTCCCAAAAAAAGATGCCGATAATATTAGAGTTAACTACGCGCCTAAACCTAGCTTCGCTTTGACGCAACTGAGCTTCGACTTGTTTGATTTCTGTGATGTCCCGGGTGATGCTTAAAACTGTTTCTACTGAATTGTCCTCAGCAAATTCGGGAATTACTCGACTTTGATAGTATTTTGTCCCATCGGGAGTGGGAAAGTCAAATTCGATGGTTTCTTGTTTGCCGGTGCGACAAACTTTGACACACGCTTCGTCCCACAGGTTGCAAATGTGGGGGGACATTCCTAATTCTTTGTTGCTTTTGCCGATAAATTCTGAGGGGGGTTTTCCGGTGGCTCGTTCGACTTCTTTGTTGACGTAAAGGTGGCGCAGTTCTCGATCGAACCGCGCTATGATATCGGTAGCATTTTCCGCGAGGGCGCTGAAGGCCTGTTGGCGCTGGCGAAGTTGTTCTTGAGTGCGGTGCTGTTCGGTGATGTCTGTGGCAAAAGACAGAATTGAAACTAATTTTCCTTCTGCATCGATTAGTGCAGAATTGTACCACTCGCAGTAAATTACTGAGCCATCTTTGGTAGAGTTGCGGTTGCGGCAAACGTTGCGGGGTTCTCTGCTGTAAAACATTTGATTTGCCGCAGCGCTGACTTGCTCGAAGTCTTCTGGATAAATTATTGAGCATTCGTGCCAGTATTGGCCGATTATTTCTGCTGCACTCCAGCCAAATATTTGTTCGGCCATTGGCGACCACCGCACTACCCGCAGTTCGCTATCCCACTCTAGAACTGCCATTGGCGAGTTTTCTAGGTGAAATTCCCGCTGCGAGTTGGCTTGTTTTATTTTGGTTTGAAGTTGCTGGCGGAGTTCCTTGGCTGCGACAAAGCGCTCGCTGATTTCCTGTGCGTTTGCGGCGCCGGCTTTGGCTATCTGAGCAATGGTTTCTGCTGTTTGTTTTTCGAGTTCGTTCCAAGCGAGTTCGAGGGCTGATTCCACCTCCTCTAGCTCAGTGATGCTGTTCTGAAACAGTGCGGCACTTTCCACTGGAATTTCAGGCATATTTTTGACAGTTAAGCAAGTGTTAGGTTGAGACTTTTAAATTAAACTTTAACAATTAAAAATGTGTAGTTTATTGTTAAATTATACATTTTTACTTTTTAATTTGTGCGTGGCGCCGATTTTGAGTGGCGGCGGTGCTATTAAAGACGGCAGGTATAGGTTTAGCGTGCAGATCGGCACTTGCGATCGATCGCCCCAAAACTCTCCTCACCCAAGTACGGGCGCACTCTGCTCTGTATATTTTTGCACAGGATTGTGTTCCCGTGGCGTCGAAATAATACTGAGGCAGATCTGTGCGCGAGCCGATCGCGCATCCGTAGTAGAGCATTGGGTGTGCCGATCGCCAGCAAGAGGAGCGCGGCGGGGGAAAACTAACCCAGGGAAGTCAATTATTAGCCACCAGTGGCCCAAATGGTCGATCGATCTTTTTTGCGAACTCTGCCGGTGTGAAGTAAAAACCGTCCCTAGCCGACAAATACTCCCAAGTCGGTTTCGTCAATAAACAGCTAAAATATAATAGACCTCTTGCAAAAATCCTTTTAACCAAATTTTGGGACGGGCTAGAAGCCCATCCCACAAGAAAAAAGATTTTTGTGGGATGGGCTTCTAGCCCGGTTATTCAGTCTTTATAGGTCTCTTATGACTGCTGCTACATCAGTTAAAACTCAGTACGAAGCTGTTATCGGTCTCGAAACTCACTGTCAATTGAGTACGAATACTAAAATTTTCTCCAGCTCTTCTACAGAATTTGGTAATGCTCCAAATACTAACATTGACCCAATTTGTATGGGGATGCCTGGAGTGTTGCCAGTATTAAATCAAAAAGTGCTGGAGTATGCAGTGAAGGCAGGGCTAGCTCTTAACTGCGAAATCGCACCTTACAGTAAGTTTGACCGCAAGCAATATTTCTATCCCGATTTGCCAAAAAATTATCAAATTTCTCAGTTCGATTTGCCGATCGCTACTAACGGTTCAATAGAAATTGAACTGGTGGACGAGACGGGCAATTCTACTAGAAAAAAAATCGGAATCACTCGCTTGCACATGGAGGAAGATGCAGGGAAATTGGTTCACGGCGGTAGCGATCGCCTCAGCGGTTCTACTTATTCAATGGTAGATTACAACCGCGCCGGCGTGCCTTTAATCGAAATTGTTTCGGAACCGGATTTGCGAACGGGCGCGGAAGCTGCCGAGTACGGTCAAGAATTGCGCCGGATCGTGCGTTATATCGGTGTCGGCGACGGGAATATGCAGGAAGGTTCCCTGCGCTGCGACGTGAATATTTCGGTGCGCCCCGTTGGCAGAAAAGAGTTCGGCACGAAGGTGGAAATTAAAAATATGAACTCTTTTAATGCGATCGAACGGGCGATCGATTACGAGATCGAGCGGCAAATTCAAGCGATCGAAAATGGCGAAACCATCATCCAAGAAACGCGGCTTTGGGATGAAAACAAGCAGTGTACTTTCAGTATGCGGATTAAGGAAGGTGCGAGCGATTACCGCTATTTCCCGGAACCGGATTTGCCTCCGATCGAAGTTTCGGCAGATCAACTGCACGATTGGAAAGCTCAACTGCCGGAATTGCCAGCAGAAAAACGATACCGCTACGAAACTCAACTAGGTCTTTCTCCCTACGACGCGCGGGTTTTGACTGACGACAAAGCGGTGGCTGAGTATTTTGAAAAGTCGATCGCCGCCGGTGCTGTGGCTAAAGGCGCTGCGAATTGGGTGATGGGCGATATCACTGCTTATCTGAAAAATGAGAAACTGGCGATCGCACAAATTCCTTTCCAACCGCAGGATTTGGCCGAACTGCTGGGGCTAATTGATGCTGGCACGATCAGCGGCAAAATCGCTAAGGATATTTTGCCGGAGTTACTAGCAAACGGCGGTTCGCCTCAGAAGTTGGTTGAAAGCAAGGGTTTGATTCAAATTTCTGATACAGGGGCGATCGATCGCGCGATCGATGCAGTGTTGGCCGCCAATCCCAAGGAGCTCGAACAGTACCGGGCTGGCAAAACTAAGCTGCTGGGCTTTTTCGTCGGCAAGGTGATGAAAGAAACAGGCGGCCGGGCAGATCCCAAATTGACCAATGAGTTGCTGGCAGCCAAGCTTAACAGCCCAGCCTAAGCAGTCGTTAAAGGAGTCGTGTAGCGGATAGAGTGGCGGGCGATCGGTTTTTCCTGAGCCCGTCCTTCCCGCTTCATGGTAACTTTACAATTAAGTATACATTTCTTGACAATATCTTCACATTTAGGGGTATCACCCCTCATGCCTGTTGTGTTATATTCTGTTATGTAGATGCACCCTGATGGCAAGGAGAGTTACTTCCGTAGCTCTCTCTTTTTTTTGTCTTTTTTTTGTGGGACACGGACGTGAAAATACGGATGAGCGGTTTCTGGAAGGTTTCAATCGTGGTATCGTGTAGCGGATAGAGTAGCGGGCAATCGGTTTTTCCTGAGCCCGTCCTTCCCGCTTCATGGTAACTTTACAATTAAGTATACATTTCTTGACAATATCTTCACATTTGGGGGTATCACCCCTCAGTCCTGTCGTGTTATATTGTGTTATGTAGATGCACCCTGATGGCAAAGAGAGTTACTTTCGTAGCTCTCTCTTTTTTTGTCTTTTTTTTTGTGACTACGGTCGTAAAAATACGGATCGCAAGATTCTGGCTGGACCAATACCGAATAATCGCAGCAGGAAAATGCTAAAGACAGTCAGAAATAGACAATAAGAAGCTGGCAATCTTGATATGTAAAGGTTTGAGGCGCTTGGGCTAGCTATACTTCTTCATTAAAATTTTACATAAGATGGTGTCACCCCTCATCCCTAATGTGTTATAGTCTGTTATGTAGATGCACCCTGATGGCAGGGAGAGTTACTTCCGTAGCTCTCTCTTTTTTTTTGTCTTTTTTTGTGGGGCACGGACGTGAAAATACTGATGAGCGGTTTCTGCTTGGAAGAATCCCGAATTGTGGAACCGCGAGGACGCTTGTCACGAAGGAAGATACCTGAAGCAACTGCCAATCTTCAGCCCGCAAGGTTTAAATCGTTGCGCCAGCTATACTTTTTCATCAAAGCCTGACAAACTGGGCTTTGCCCCTCATTCTCAATATGTTATATCATGTTACAGAGATGCACCCTGATGGTCGGGAGAGTTACTGAGGTGACTCTCCTTTTTTTGTCTGAATGGGGAGAATGGGAGAGGGGACAATGGCGAGAGTTGGCCATACTGATTGCCGATTACCCATTAGCAATTACCCATTAGCAATTACCCATTAGCAATTACCCATTAGCAATTACCGCTGGAAGTCGATTAATATCAACTTGAGTTATTAAGTGATTTTGACAGCATGAGCGAACAAGCTAGCGAGCTAATCAAGCAAGGGATTTTGCAATATCAGGCGCACCAATTTGAGGCGGCGCTGGATTCTTGGCAGGAAGCCCTGACGCTGTATCGCTCAATGGACGATAAGCGCCGATCGGGTGCAGCGTTGGGTAATATGGGCGTGGCTTACGAGGCGCTCTTGAATTACGATCGCGCGATCGACTGTTATCAGCAGCATTTGGTGTTAGCGCGGGAAATTGGCGATCGCCGGGGCGAGGCAAATGCTTTGGGAAATCTGGGCAATGCTTGCTGTGCCCTTGAAGATTTTTCTGGTGCTATTGATTACCAGCAGCAGCGTTTGGCGATCGCGCGAGAGACTGGCGACTTTCGCGGAGAGTTGGAAGCTTTGGGCAATTTGGCCCTGGCTTGCGATGCTAATGGAAATTTGCCCGATGCGATCGAGTGTTATCAGCAGCAATTGTCGATGGCGCGCGCCCACCAGGACGATCGCGTTGAGCGCAGTGCTCTCAAGAGTTTGAAGCTGGCTTACAAATATTTAGCCGATTACGAGAAAGCCGACGAGTACCGACAGCAGCAATTGGCGATCGTGCGGGAACTGTTTTTAACCGACAAACATCATGATTTTGTCCAACTTGCAGAAACAGTTGGTTTGAATCCCGTCGAAGATTTTGCCGGAGCTGATTTAAGGAATTTTGACTTGAACTACGCTGATTTGAACGGTGCAGATTTACGCGAAACCAACCTCCAAGGTGCAGATTTGACCTTGGCAGATCTCAGCGGTGCTTTGCTGAGTTCTGCTATTTTAATTGATGCTACTTTGTGCAATGCTAATTTGCGGGATGCTGAACTCAGCAGTGCCAATTTAAGCGGTGCAGATTTGCGAACCAAGCTGCCGAGGGCAAATTTAACCGGTGCAAATTTAACCGGGGCTAATTTGAGCAGTGCTTATTTACCGAATGCAATTTTAGTTAATGCGAATTTGACAAACACTGATTTCAAAAATGCTGACTTGAGCGGTGTTGATTTGAGCGGTGCAAATTTAAACGGTGCAGATTTAAGCCGCGCTGATTTAAAAAATGTGGTAGTGGAGAATGCGAGGTTTGTTGGTTGTTTGGGGATTTCGGAAGGGGTCAAAGTTGAGTTGAGGGCGCGGGGCGGGATTTTCGAGTAAAATGGGAATGTTGGTAATTGTAGAGGGGAATAAAAGCTATGACTGCCGTAACTGCAAAACGATTCTCGATCGCCGAATATCACCGTTTGGCAGAACTGGGATTTTTTGAATTCGATAACCGATTTGAATTGATTCGCGGAGAAATTATCAAAATGGCTGCTAAAGGTAGGCTTCACTCGGTTTGTAACTCAATGTTATTTGGAGAATTGTACGTGTTGATGGCAAGACGTGCTTGCGTGCGCGGTCAGGAACCGATTATTTTGCCTACTGATAGCGAACCTGAGCCTGATGTTGTGATTGCTCGCAGTCGCTCTGACAATTATGTATCTTCTCACCCCGAAAGTGCTGATATTTTGTTGGTGATTGAAGTTTCTGATTCTACTTTGAAATACGACAGGAGAACCAAGTTATCTCTCTACGCTGAATCTGGGATTGCTGATTATTGGATATTTAATTTAGTAGATATTCAATTGGAAATGCACAGCGAACCTTATCAGAA